>NZ_JBHFKZ010000008.1:0-136806 GCF_042879375.1 Photorhabdus sp. RM323S | reverse complement strand
CTTTTCTCTTATTTAGAGATAAAATTTTATAACATTAAACAGTATGATTTATATAGTATATAATACTTATGGGTTTTTCAGTTCGATTTTAGTTTAAAAACAACTTTAAATAACCATTCCACTAATAATTACCGCCAGTCGATTAAACAATTCACTGAACATACGTTCAGAAAATGGTGCTAGCATCGGGATTAAAAGCGTTAGTACCAAGATACCGGTAGTAAGCGTTAGTGGAAAACCGACCACAAAGATGGAGAGTTGTGGTGTCATGCGGTTTAAGATCCCCAATGAGAAATTCAGCGTTAATAGCAGGGTGATTAATGGCAGAGCTAACATCAGGCCGTTGATAAATATCATGCTGGCGCTTTGTGCTAGGAGCCAAAACCCTTGAGCACTAAGCTGCAATGGTTGTATTGGTATAACCTGGAATGTATCTGCCAGAACGGATAATAGCCACAGATGACCGTCAAAAGCCAGAAATAGCAGTAAAGTCAGAAGGTTAAAGATCCGCGCTAGAATGGGCATATTGGGGCCGCCGGAGGGATCAAAAAAGGTCGCGAATGAAAGCCCCATCTGTAAACCAATGATTTCACCAGCATGACGTACCGCAGCAAAGGCAATTTGCATGGTAAGGCCGAGTGATGTGCCAATCAGGATTTGCTGGATCATCACCCAAAATCCGGCAACAGAGAAAATAGGCACTTGCGCGGGTTGTAGGTTTGGCATCAAGAGCAGCGTTACCATCACCGCCAATCCGATCCGAACTTTTTTTGGGGCCTGTTTTTCACTGAATAATGGCGCTGTACTGAACAGCGCAAGCACCCGGACCAGTGGCCAGAAAAACTCACTGATAAACTGAATCAGCATTTCACTGTCAAAAGAGATCATAGTCAGCCGATTATTACGGGTATGCTGCTGTAGAGTTGACGCATGTAGTCCAGAAATAGATTGAGCATCCAGGGACCGGCGATAACCGTAGTAACAAATACCGCCAGAATTTTGGGGATAAATGACAGCGTCATTTCGTTAACCTGTGTCGCGGCTTGTAATAAGCTGACAATTAAACCGCATAATAAAGCAGATAAAAGCAGCGGTGCAGCCAGCGCCAGTGCGACTTTCATTGCTTCTGTGCCCAATGCCATTACCGATTCAGGTGTCATAATTCTTGTCTCTTTTCAGGTCAACCATAGAAACTCTGTGCCAGAGAGCCTAGGAGTAATTGCCAACCATCAACCAATACAAACAACATAAGTTTAAAGGGCAACGAGATTGTCGCGGGTGGCACCATCATCATCCCCAGCGCCATCAAAACGCTGGCGACAACCAGGTCGATAATCAGAAATGGGATGAACAGGGTAAAACCAATCTGGAACGCGGTTTTGAGTTCACTGGTAATAAATGCTGGCATCAGTACCCGCATAGGAACTGAGTCTGCTGTTTCAAAAGGGGGCTGGTCAGCAAGACGGGCAAACAACGCTAAATCGTTTTCCCTTGTCTGACGTAACATAAATTGCCGTAATGGCTTGGCACCATTTTCTAAAGCGGCTTCCAGGCTGATTTTATCTTCACTAAAAGGCAGATAAGCATCTTGATAAACTTTATCGAAAACCGGTGACATAATAAAAAATGTCATAAATAGCGTCAGCCCCAGTAAAACCTGATTGGGCGGAGCAGATGGGGTGCCTAATGCATTACGCAGTAAACCCAACACAATAATAATGCGAGTAAAACTGGTCATCATGAGTAAAGCCGCAGGAATAAAACCCAGCGCGGTAATAAAAACTAAAGTCTGAACCGGCAGGGACCAGCTTTGTCCACCATTGGCCAGCGGTTGGCTGATAATCCCTGGCAGTTGTGCCGCGACATCCACGGGTAATATCAGCGCGGTGAGTGCCATTGCCAGGCGGCATGATAATGGGAATTTACTGCTCGTCATAAAGAAAGCACTACTTTTTTTCATCGGCCTTGCCTTGTCGCATCAGGGTATTTTTTAAAATCTGACCAAACAGTGCCGGTTTTATGGGTTGTCCTTCGAGGTTATCACCGCTGGATTCAGGTGTTGGCATCTGATGTAACAAATTAATTTGCTGGGCGGTAACACCTAATACTAACCAGTTATTTTCAACCTCCACAATGACGACACGTTCACGTTGTCCAAGTGAGCAACTGGCTTTGATACTCAGGTGTTGCTGGGTTTTTCCTTTGCCGGAAACCAGCCCCATACGACGTATCAGCCAGGTGAGGGCGAAAATCAATAGCAGAACACCCGCCAATGCACTACTGATCTGCATCAGTGTCTGACCTGCGGGAAGTGGCGCAGAGGTGGCTACCTGAGCAACCGCCTGGGTTTGCGCGACAGGTTCTGCCGCGCCATGATGAAGAGAAGGCTGGAAAGCCATATTAGCGACTCAGGCGACGCATACGTTCGGAAGGCGTGATGATATCGGTGATACGGATGCCGTATTTATCCGATACAACCACCACTTCACCCTGCGCAATCAGGTATCCGTTGATTAAAATATCCAACGGTTCCCCGGCAAGGCCATCAAGCGAGACGACGGAGCCTTGAGATAATCTCAGCAGTTGTTTGATTGTCATTTTTGTCCGTCCCAGCTCTACGGATAATTTGACCGGAATGTCCAGAATCAGGTCGATATCCGATAAATGAGCCAGTGCATCCTGAGGCTCCAGAGATTCAAATATGGCCGCGCTACTGTCAGAGGTTTGTTGTTGCGCGGCCTGTTGTTCCAGCGCTTCTGCCCACATATCTTCGGCAGATCCGGTTGAAGCGGTATCTGTGGGTTGTTTAACGTCACTCATTGGGTTGTTCCTCATCCAGAGCATTTAAAACAGGGTTAATAAGGTGTTCGACACGCAGGGCATATTGCCCGTTTAATGTTCCGTATTGACTGGTGAGCACCGGCACACCATCGACATGAACGATCAAGCGCTCGGGTTTATCAATCGGTAATATATCGCCCGGCTGAAGTTGCAGAATTTTTGATAGCCTCAGCGGGATATCAACAAAGTTGGCGACCAATTCCAGCTCTGAATGTTGAACCTGTTTTACCAGGCTTTCCCGCCACAGGCTGTCCTCCTGACGGACGTTTTCCAACGGTGGATTAGTCAGGCGTTCCCGTAAGGGTTCAATCATGGCAAACGGAATACAGATATTAAATTCACCACTCAACGCACCAATTTCTACCTGAAACGGTGTTGTAACCACAATATCGTTCGGTGATGTTGTGATGTTGGTGAATTTCACCTGCATTTCAGAACGTATATATTCCACTTCGATTTTGAAAATGGGATCCCAGGCATCACGGTAGGAATCCAGCGCCATACGTAACATCCGGTTAATCACGCGTTGTTCAGTATGGGTGAATTCACGGCCTTCCACTTTGGTAGGGAAACGTCCATCACCACCAAACAGGTTATCTACCGCGATGTAAACCAGGCTGGGTGCAAATGCAAAGAGTGCTGTTCCTCTCAATGGTTTCAGATGAACCAGGTTAAGATTGGTTGGCACTGCCAGGTTACGGGCGAATTCATGATAGGGCTGAATTTTTATTGCACCGACAGTAATGTCAGGACTACGGCGGAGCATGTTAAACAACCCCATCCTGAAATGACGGGCAAAGCGCTCGTTAATAATTTCCAGTGCTTGCAGACGTTCCCGAACAACACGGCGTTGGGTATTGGGATCATAAGGGCGAACCTCGTTTTCCCCGGACGCGGTGTTTTCTGCGTCGTCACTGGCACTGTCGCCATTGAGCAGAGCATCAATCTCTGCTTGTGAAAGAATATTGTCACTCATGGTGATTATCGCAGAATAAACGTGGTAAACAGCACATCGGTGATGACCTGATCCGGCTCACCTGGTACCAAGGTTGGACGCAGCGTTTGCTTGATATCGGTCATCAGACGCAGTTTGCCGCTGTCATGAGCCAGATCGGCTGATTTCTGGCGTGATAGTAACAACAACATACGGCTACGAACTTCCGGCAGATACTCATGAAAGCGCTTACGTGTTTTTTCATCGGCTAAACGTAGAGTCACGCCGATGTAGAGTACACGGTCAAAGTGGTCATCATTGTCGATCAGATTGACGGTAAAAGGCTCCAGCGTCATAAATACAGGGACTTTTATAGTTCGGGATGCCGCAGCATTATTCTCTTTTGCTTGCTTAAGTGTCCACCAACTGTATCCTCCGATGGCGGCACCGATAACGGTAATCAGTACTAACAGTATCATCCAAAATGAATTTTTGCGTTTATGCTCGTAGCTATAGTCAGACATGGACAGACAAATTCCTGTTTTCGTTGCGGACAAGTGTCCACTCATTCCGTGGCGGACCTGCTTATCCATCAATATCGATAATAATTATCCCGCGTATTTCCGCTGGCAATAGCCGGAACAAACGGGGAAAAAACCACTAACTCATTCGTTTGTTGTGAGTCTTGTGGACTACGGATAAATACCTTCCATCATTAGGCGAAAATATCCACACCGCCCCGGACTGACGCCAGTTGGTGAGGGGTTAAGCGTATTGTGGATTCGGTAGCCGAATTGCTCTCTGGCGTGGCATCAGTGCTGTGATTTCCAGTTCTGTCTGAATTTTGTGAACCAGAGCGTTGTTCTTGTTGCCACGAGCTGGCGTTGTCGCTGCTGACATTGCTTTGGGTAAGTTGAATGCCACTTTCTGCCAATGCATGACGAAGCCCAGGTAACGCAGCTTCCAGCGCCGCCCGAACGTGACTGTGAGCCGATGCCAGATGTAATTGAGCCTGATTATCTTCAACAGACATACGAATTTGTAATGCACCCAGCTCTTGTGGATGCAGGCGCAGTTCTGCTTGTTGCAAGCCATTGCGATTAAACAAGATGATTTGCTGGTTTAATTGCTGTTGCCACTCTTCACTACCCAACTGTGCATTTAGCAAAGGAGTGGCGGCGCTGGATAATTGAAACTGGGCCGTCTGGTTATGTCCTGCGGAAAGCAGAGGGGATGCTGCTACTGAGGACACTTGTCCGGCTTGCTGATTTTCGGCTACCACAGAAGTGGGCTGAATTTCAGCCTGAACGGTGGTTTGGATCACTGCCGGTTCACGTGAGTGGCTTTGTGGGGCACTTTCATGCGAAATAGCGGCAGAGGGGATCTTTGGTTTTACCTGAGAATTCTGTACTAATCCATTTTCAGGTTTTGTTTTGAAAAGATTGTCAAAACTTTCCGTTTTTTCTTCATGTTTTGGCTGTTCTGGTATATTTGTCAGAAGATTTTCCTTCGTCGGCAATCCTGTCATCACCCATTCTTTAGCGATAACCTGACGGCTTTTATCACTATGTTTTATTGGTTCGGCTGGTTGTGGATTATCTTTCTGGTTTTCTGATCTGATGGTTAATTGGGACAATTGTACGGGTAAACTTGTCGCCAATTCTTCTGCTGACATGAGCTTTTCATCAATAGGTGCTGGTTGTTTGTTTGTCTCTGCTTTTACATTCAGCGGGATCCGTGAGGAGGTGACAGATTTCGCTGCAATTTCATTTGAGACAGATAATAAAGGTAATAACCCGTTGTCTATTTCATCCGTGGTCTCTTTTCCTTCTTTGGATGAAACTTTTCCCGGTTTGACCATGCCTTTTTGTACCGGCTCGGTTTCCAGATTAAGAAACCGAGCAAAGTCAGAGGGTTGATCGGCGTCAGTGAATAAATCACTGCGCGTTTGCTGATTTTCTGCCGGTTTTAGGTCAGCAGGCAAAAGAGTGACATTCATTATCTATTTCTCCGTTGTGCACTACGTTGGGCATACTCATCCATCTGTTTTTGCTCCGTTCTGTTCTGCTGTAATCTTCGGTTGTTATCTGCCCGCTGTTGCAAAGTATCAAAGGCATTGAGACGTTGTTGTTTTTCCTGCCACTGTGATAAAGCGGTCTCAAGCCGCTGTTGCCATTGATTGAGCTGCAATTTGTGCTGTTCAATCGCCTTTTCCAGCGTTTTCATGAATTGCTGGTAGTTTTGCCAGGTCGTACACGGCATACCACTACTGAGCGTGTCGTTCAAGCGTACCCGGTACTCATCCTGATAGCCCATCAGCGTTGCAAGTTGTTGCTCCATTTGCTGATGGTTCTGACGAACTTGTGCAAGGTGAATGGCCGCTTTTTCCACTGCATTTTGTGCAAGTTCACGCAAGGTCATGAGCGGTGATTGTTGCTGCATCTTATTCCTCGCTTTTTAATGGCAACATACAGAAAATTGTTACGTTATATAGGTAACAATTGTTGTAGTTGAGTACAGGCAGCCTCATATTCACTACATTCTTCAATATCTTGTAATAAAAATTGTACCATGTAGGGATAAAGTTCAATCGCTTTGTCCAATAGCGGATTACTACCCGCAGCATAGGCACCGACATTAATCAGATCACGATTGCGCTGATAGCTTGCGAGCAGTTGTTTAAACTGTTGTACCCGCCGATAGTGCTGTTTATCAATTAATGATGTCATAGCGCGGCTAATAGAGGCTTCAATATCAATTGCCGGGTAGTGCCCTGATTCCGCGAGAGAACGGGAGAGCACGATATGACCATCCAGAATAGCCCTGGCGGCATCAGCTATTGGGTCCTGCTGATCATCACCTTCGGTCAGTACGGTGTAGAACGCAGTAATTGAACCGCCGCCATTGACTCCGTTTCCTGCGCGTTCCACCAGTGCAGGAAGTTTGGCGAAAACCGAAGGCGGATAACCTTTGGTCGCCGGGGGTTCACCAATAGCCAAGGCAATTTCACGTTGAGCCATACTATAGCGGGTCAATGAATCCATAATCAGTAATACATGCTTACCCCGATCACGAAAATCTTCGGCGATACGGGTAGCGTAGGATGCACCCTGCATACGCAATAAAGGTGAGATATCGGCAGGCGCGGCGACAACCACTGAGCGGGATAAACCGGTTGTACCAAGGATATTTTCAATAAAGTCTTTAACTTCACGGCCACGTTCACCGATCAAACCGACGACGATCACATCCGCCTGTGTATAACGTGCCATCATGCCAAGAAGAACACTCTTACCCACCCCGGAACCGGCAAATAACCCCATACGCTGGCCGCGTCCTACTGTCAATAGGGCGTTAATTGCCCGAACGCCCACATCCAGTACATCACTGATCGGGGAGCGTTGCAGAGGGTTGATTGGTGGCGTGGTGAGTGAGGCGCGATAGCCAGTGTCGGGTGATGGAAAGCCATCCAGGGGGCGGCCGGCACCATCTAAAACCCGCCCTAATAGCTCCGGGCCAAGAGGTAGCTGGCGTCCACTGCCGCAATCTTCACTGTACGGGCGAGCATAAACACGGGCACCGGGTACAATACCTTCCAGATCTTCAAGTGGCATCAGTAAAAGTTTTTCGCCATTAAAACCAACAACTTCACTTTCAACTTCTTCAATATTGCTGCCATTTTGCCGTTCAATCAGGCAAGTTGCTCCCAGAGGCAGATGTAAGCCCGTTGCCTCCATGACCAGACCTGTCGCTCTGGTCAGACGGCCATAACGACGAACCGGCGAAGCCTTCGCCAATTTTTGCTCAAAAGCATCCAGTGTTGCCAGCCAGCGTCCGAGTCTTGCCGTCATTACAATTCTCCCGGTGCGGCCAGCCGGCATAATTCATGCCAACGTGTTGCCAGGCTGGCATCCAAATCGCCTTCGTCTGCACTGATTTTGCAACCACCAGGATGCAGTTTGTTATCTGCCAGTAAACGCCAGCCGTGTAGTGAGAGTGTGGTTCCTAATTGCTGTTCAACCAATGGAATATCCTGTGGGTGAACCCGAAGTTGCGGTTTACCGCTGAACATCGGTTCCTGCTGGATAAATTCACGGATCTGATTGAGCAGGGCGGTTCCATCACAGAGCGCGGGTTGTCCGAGGATCTGTTTCGTGGCTGTCAGCGATAACTGCATCAAGCGGGATGCAATAATGGTATCAAGCCCTTCAAGTGAATGGCGGAAATCAGCCAGCATATTTTGCCACTGCTCTGTGATAAGTTGCTGCTGCTGACTTGCATCTTTTAATCCCTGTTCCAATCCGGCTTCTAAGCCGGATTGGTATCCGTTGTCATAACCTTGTGCCTGGCCTTCGGTAAATCCTTGTTCATGGCCTGCCTGCCGGGCCTGTTCTTTCAGGTTATCCAGCATTGCCGCTTGTTCAAGGATTTCATCATGCTCGGAAGTTTCCAGTGAGTCATCAGCAAGCTCTGGTTTAACACGCAGTTTTTCCCACTGTGTGAGTTCATTGGGTTTCCAGGGTTGCCAGTCAGCATTGTTCAACTTATCAGACATAGCTATCATCACCACCGTTCAGGATAATCTCGCCGCTTTCTGCCAAACGACGAACAATAAGCAGAATAGCTTTCTGTTCGCTTTCCACTTGAGACATACGCACTGGGCCCCGGTTTGCCAGGTCATCACGCATAATCTCTGCGGCACGCTGAGACATATTGTTGAGGAAGTGATCGCGTAGCTGTTGGTCGCAGCCTTTCAGTGCAACAAGCAAGGAGTCGGTGGAGATTTCCTTCAACAGGCGCTGGATACTGCGATCATCCACATCGATAAGGTTTTCGAACAGGAACATTTCATCAATGATTTTTTGTGCCAGCTCGTTATCGTAGGCGCGCATTGCTTCGATAACATTCTCTTCTTGCTGACTCTTCATCAGGTTGATAATCTCAGCTGCGGTACGAATACCGCCCATTTTGCTGCGCTTGAGGTTCTGACCATCTAACAGGTTATTGAGCACTTCTGTCAGCTCAGCTAGCGCGGTGGGTTGTACCCCACCGAAAGTGGCGATACGCAGCATGATGTCGTTGCGTGACTTATCATCAAACAGCGCGAGAATATCGGCAGCTTGCCCACGACTTAAGTGAACCAGAATGGTGGCGATAATCTGTGGATGTTCGTCACGGATCATATCGGCAGCCATTTGTGGCTCCATGAAGTTAAGGGTCTCCATACCGGTGGTGGTATCACGGGATTCGAGAATATCCTCAAGCAGGCTGGAAGCACGCTCTTCACCCAGCGCTTTAATCAACACTGAACGCAAATAGTCACTGGCATTGATACTGAGTGTTGCGTACTGGCCGGCATCTTCTTCAAACTCTGCCAGTACATCGACCAATTGCTGGTTGGAAACCTGGCGCATACCCGCCATTGTGATACTGAGTTGCTGGACTTCCCGGGAATTCAGGTGTCTAAACACCTCCGCCGCCTGATCTTCTCCCAGGGTCATTAACATGACGGCGCTTTTTTCTGTTCCGTTTAGGCTCATTGTTCGTTACTCATCCATTGACGGATCACCAGTGCCACTACGCGAGGATCTTTTTCTGCCAGTTCGCGGATACGTTGGCTTTGAATTTCAGTACTGACCCGTTGACGTGTCAGTTTCTGGCGAGTTTTTTCATCCATTTCGGCAATGGATTCAGTCGATTGTCTTTTCTGAGATTTCTGTGCATTAAGCGCAGCTTTTTCTGCGGCCCGTTTTTTGGCGAGTTGAGGAACAACCATTTTGCGCCACAGCAGCCAGGCCACCAGTATCAACAGAAGGTAGCGACCAAAATCAAAGGCTTTTTCCAGCAGAGCGGGGTTTTGCCACACCGGGATCACTTCGATATTTTCTTTGCTTTCAGTAAATGGTGTATTAACCACATTTAAACTGTCACCACGCTCTTTGGAAAAGCCCATCGCTTCTCTGGTTAGCGCTTCTATTTTCGCCAGTTGTTCTGGTGTTAATGCCTGAGTTTCCGGGCCATTTTTACCTTCGACCGTGACATAATTAACTACCACAGCGACAGACAAGCGCTCAACACCGCCGGCTTGTTGCTGCACATGACGGATAGTGCGGTCTACTTCATAGTTTGTAGTTTCGTCTCGGCGGTTATTGAGATTATTGTTTACCATGCGCTCGTTACTGTTGCCAGCGGATGATGTTTTCTTATCGCTTTTGTCGTTTTTATTACTCTCTTTGGTATTTGGCTTATCAATCGGAGCACTTGGTGGTGAGCTGGGTTGATTGGACAGCGCGCCCGGAATGCCACCAACCGAAGAGCCACCACTTTGTTCGCTTTCACTTAACTGTTTTGAGCGAACTGCCGCCTGACTCGGTGGCTGATTAGGTTTATATTCCTCAGCGGTTTCTTCTCGGCGGGAAAAATCCACCTGGGCCGTCACTTGTGCATGAACGTTACCGCGACCGACGACCGGAGTCAGGATAGCTTCAATACGACGTTGGAAACGGTTTTCCACTTCCTGAATGTATTTCAGTTGACTGGTGTTTAAATCGCGCCCGGTGGCATCCGCTTGTGTCAACAGGCGTCCCGTTTGATCAACAATAGTAACATTGCCCGGTGGTAATCCGGCGACACTACTGGAAACCATATGGACAATGGCATTTATCTGGCCTTCATCCAGGGTGCGGCCTTGCAGTAATCCAACCGTAACCGATGCAGAAGGGGACTTTTGTTCACGGACAAACAGGGAAGGTTTGGGTAATGCAAGGTGAACACGCGCATTTTGCACTGGCCCCAGTGATTCGATCGTCCGGGATAACTCACCTTCCAATGCCCTTTGATAGTTAACCTGCTCACTGAACTGGCTGATACCGAATTTCTCTTTATCAAGCAGTTCAAATCCCGCCGCTCCGCCTTTAGGCAACCCTTGTTGTGCCAGTCTTAGTCGGGTTTCATGTACCTGTTCAGCAGGGATCATGATAGCAGAGCCATTTTCGGCAAAGCGGTAAGGAATGTTTAATTGAGCGAGTTGTGTGACAATCTCGCCACCGTCTTTATCGCTCAAATTACTGTAGAGCACCCGATAATCTGGGCTGCGTAACCACAGGAAAAGGGCAATGACAATAGCGACGGCTGCGCTGCCGGCAACTAATAATGGCACTTTAGGATCAGCTTTTATCTGGTTAATGATAGCACTGAGACCCTTGGCTTGATTTTCAACGTCAGTTGTTGCGGCACTCATAGACGATCCTTGCCTTGCTGTTCAACATGAATACTAAAAGCGTGGCGTAACAAAACAGACTCCCCATACGCAAGCGAAAAAATTCTTCCTATTTTCAGTCTTGTCATTATTCGCTGTTCACTCATCTTTTAATGGCACGATAAGCCCTGACTTTTTACGTTAATTATCCGCTTTAGATTGAGGGGGCTATGTTAGGGTGGCAATCGGAAAATATGCCGTATAAACCTTGGGTTAATATGGCATTGAATTGCGTAGGGTATAGGGTGGTTTAACACGAGGTTTTTATGTCAATTCAGGCAATTGAAGGGGTACTGCAACAGATGCAGGCTCAGGTACTACAGGCAGCAAGTATCGCAAAACCCATGCCGTTGCAGGGGGGATTTGCCAGTCAACTGACGGCGGCTGTTGGTAAAATTAATCAGACGCGCTTGGCTGCTACAAAACAAACTCAGGATTTTACCTTGGGTGTCCCGGGTATTGAGTTGAATGATGTGATGGTGGATATGCAAAAATCCAGTATCGCTTTGCAAATGGGTGTTCAGGTAAGAAATAAGCTGGTGGCTTCTTATCAGGAAATTATGAGTATGCAGGTGTAGGTATATTAACTTATTGATATATATTGTGATAAACCTTTTGTATTTCCTGTTTTGGGACAGCCACCCGGATTTGCAGGTGGCTTTTAATTTTATGGATGTGTGACTATCGGTTTTATTTCGGGTCTTTTGTGTTGAGATGCAATCCATAGCTCATATTGAGACTGCATTCCAGTCCACATTTCAGCGCTGGTTCCCAATGCTGCCTCTAGACGTAATGCCATATCAGCGGATATACCGGCATTGCCGTTTAATATACGGGATAACGCGGCGCGAGTTATACCCAATGATTTAGCGGTGTCGGTTACAGATATATCTCCGAGATATTCGCGTAAAACCAATCCGGGATGTGCCGGGTTATACATTCTGCCCATTTTGTTATTCCTCAGTGATAATCTTGGTAGTCGACGAGAATGACATCTTCACCTTCAAATCTAAATGTTAATCGCCAATTGCCATTAACCGATATAGCCCAGTGGCTTTTCAAATCAGCCCCTTTTAGTGGGTGAAGTTTCCAACCTGGAGCGTTCATATCATCTGGTTTTTTAGCTGTATTTAATGCGGTTAACTGAATTTGTAATTTTATAGTATGTTTTGGTTGAATGCCTGCTGTAGAACCAGTTTCGAAAAATTCTTTCAGACCTTTATGTTTGAAACTCTTAATCATTTTGAATATTATGGCATTGTATTGTGTATAGCTATACTATACGGTGGCGGGTGTTGGAGGTCAAGCTTTTGATGGTGCGCATTATCTAAATAATTTTTAAAAATAGTGATACATATAACGCGCTTATGTGGGATGTATTATCTGATTCTAATGAAGAAATTTGTAAGAAGGTAGCAGGTCTGTTTCGAAAAAAAGATCTTCATATAACGGTAGATGGTAAAACTTATAATCTTGGTAAACGTTTAAGTACTGGTGCCAATTTCCAAAAATATATGATTTGCAGTTGGTATAATAACAATGCTGAAGAGAAAAAATTAGGTGAAATATTGAAACAGATAGGTAAAACCAAACGTTTTTGCTGCAACTGGCGTTAACTATAACTCACTGAAAATATGATGATTACAAGCAATTTTGAGGGTTTTTTGATTATTAAAGGCTGCACTCCGGTATGGCCTTTTTATTTTTCACAATCAAATTAAACCACAGGGCTACATCAAACAGCTCCTTCATACCCATTGGTCACGATGGGAGGGAATATGAAGAACAATCCTGATTTGTAGACCGGGATACTACATATTTTCGTCAGAAATGTAAGATACCTTTCATTGACATATAAGATATTGAAAATGAAAAGCAGAACACTATTTAATTACCAAGATTTTATTATCTATTTCTTATAGTTTGAACTGAAATCAATACATCCTAAACCAAGCTCACAAAATGAGTAAATAATGGTGATGAAAATACATCACCTTTATTTCTCAATTACTTCTGTTCCGTAGAGCTCATAAGGGTATGATAGGGTTCAGCAGGGAATTGACCGTAGCTATCATTTAATAATTGCTGTCGGCCCGCTTGTTTGATGAGTTTGCTGAGTTCATCAAGTCTTCCCTGTAACAGTTCTTTTATCTCATTTTCATTATCTAAAATTGTCTGCAAAATGTTGGTCATTTTCTGCTGTAACGAAAGAGAGGTGGCAGATGATATTGAAGAGTGGCTGATCACTTCTACTGCTTTGAGGTAGGTGATTTCCATATCAACAAGATCATCCCATTTTTCGTTTTTGGCTAAATTAAGCATCTGCTCACTTAAACTTAGGATCCGTTGGTAAGCTGACAAAAGATCCATTTCATTATCCATTAAACAATATCCTGACTGGCGTTGTAATGAGGGCCAATTTGCCGCCAAGTTTCTGAAATCTCGGTGAGTAACTTTATAACTTCGGTAATGGCTGGCTCATCATTGTGTAAATTAGCGTGGAGTAAACGTTGGGTCATATAGTCGTAAAGGGAAGCAAGATTGTGTGCCAGCTCTCCGCCTTTCTCGTTATCTAACCCCTGTTTGAGGCCATTATCAATGATATTGATCGCTTTGGAAATAGCTGCGCCTTTTTCCGCGATATTACCTTGCTCCATCAGAATAATTGCCCGACGCAGGGCGCTAAGCGCCCCGTTGAACAAAATCTGAATCAACTGATAGGGGGAAGCATTCATAATTTCACTTTCCACATCTATCTGGGCATATAATTGACTTGCCGAACGTTGATACATAATTTCCTTTAATTATCTCATCTGTTGTAATAGGAAGTTACTGGTCTGTTTCAGGGAAGAGACCATCTTATCCAGTTGTGAAAATTGGTGTTTATAGCGTTCAATCGTTTCGTTAATGTTGATTTGTGTTCTGTCCACTTGTTTTTCAAGTGTTTTCAGACGCTTATTAATGCCGTTAGTTGCGGTGACTAATGTACCTTCATGGCTATCCAGAGCGTCTTTTAATAGTTTATGTGTCTGGGTGGCAAAACCGGTTTCTTTACCGTCACCCATAAAGAATGCTTTCACATTAGCGGGTTTTTCTGTTAGATTTTTTTCCAGTTTTTCTTTGTCAATTTCCAGTTTGCCATCAAGCTTTTGCTTAATACCCAGTTTATTCAGGGTCGAAATATCATTAGCGGCCTGAAAGCTGAAAACTTGGCTTCTCAACTGGTTTTGTATTCCACGCAGAGTGCTGTCACCGAGTAAAGCGCCATTATCTTTCGACGGTTCTTCACCCTGTTTTACCGGTTTAAATTTGGTCAGAGAATCAAACGTCGTTTGCAGTTCATTATAAGCATCAACCCAGTTTTTAATCGCCTCTTTCGTCGGCTCAATATCACGGGAGACCACCAGCATTTCAGGCTTATGTCCCCCCGGTTTATCTTTATCGTGGGTCTTATCGTGGGTCGTTTTTTTCAGATCCAGTTTAACGCCTTCTGGTGCGTCAGTAATATGGTTTGTTTGACGCTCAATTTCGATGTTGTTAACTTTCAAGAGTGCGTTCTTAGCTTCAACGGTTTGAGTTAACCCACCTGTGCCTTTACCGCCATCGGTACCCGGAGTGTAGTTCAGAAACTGGCCCAGTTTGTCGTCACCGTCAACCTTGATTGTCATGATTGATTTAGTGCCAGCTTTTTTAGCCGTCAAAACTAAATAGTTTTCGCCATCTTTTGCCTTAATAATACTGGCGTTGACATTACCTTCCTGTTTATTAATTGCGTCACGCAGTTCAAGGATAGAGGTTTGTGCGTCTGTCAACTTGATTTGCATTGGCTTTTTTTCGCCAGGCTGAGTGATGGTAATTGTTCGGGTTTTGCCTTCGCCCAGAGATTCTCCTTGATACGTTTTCAGATCATCGACTTTTCCTGTCTGTAATGCCTGCGCCTGCGCCAATTGTTCAACTTCAATACTGTAGTTGCCTGGGCTGGCTTTAGAGTCCGTCGTGGCAGTGAATGCCTCATGTTTTTCACTGGCGGTGGTTGTATTGAGTTTATCGAATTTTTTCAGTGATTCAGACGCAGTTTCCAGCTTTTCCAGGCTGCCTTTTAACGTACCAAAAGCTGTTAGCTTACCTTTATAACTGGTTTGTTGTTGTGTCAGTGGTTCTAAACGTTTTTGTTCTGCTGCCTGAAGTTTATCCAGTATAGAACCCAGATCCATCCCCGACCCGGCCCCTAATGAAGAAATGCTAGCCATATTGACTCCTTTATTAGTAAATCTTTGTTGAACCGGTTATCGGTAAGTTTCGAAAAAAGTTTACTAATAAAAATAATTTTTTGATGGTAAGAATAGTCGTGAAGAACGGACGCTGTTTGGCTTATAAGAGAAATATGTTAAAAAAAGAAAAGTTTTTTCAAGAAAAATTAAAGGTTCTTTGAGGAACGCCGATAAAACTGTTGGCGGTGATGAACACCGTGGGCAAAGGCCCAAACTTATATCTGCTTGATTTAAAAAAGGAACTCTTACTATGGCACAAGTCATCAACACCAATAGCCTGTCCCTGCTGACTCAGAATAACCTGAATAAATCCCAGGGTGCTTTGGGTAACGCTATCGAGCGTTTGTCTTCTGGTCTGCGTATCAACAGCGCGAAGGATGACGCTGCTGGTCAAGCGATCGCTAACCGTTTCACTGCAAACGTTAAAGGTTTGTCTCAGGCAGCACGTAACGCTAACGACGGTATCTCTATTGCACAGACTACCGAAGGTGCTCTGAACGAAATCAATACCAACTTGCAGCGTATCCGTGAATTAACGGTACAGGCGCAAAACGGCAGCAACTCTGAAAGCGATATTAACTCTATTAAGGACGAAGTGAATCAGCGTTTAGACGAGATTAATCGTATCTCTGAACAAACTCAATTTAATGGTGTTAATGTCCTAAGTAAAGATAGCAAATTGACCATCCAGGTTGGTGCTAACGATGGTGAAACTATCACTATTAGTCTGGAACAAATCGACAAAGGCACAATGGGGCTGGACAAATTTAATGTTAATTCATTATTTGGAGTGCGTGTAGGCGATCCAGTTAGTAAGATTGACGTTCCAGGTAAACCCGACAAGGTTGATGTAAAACCAGTAACTGGTCTTGATGGTGTTGCTAATCCCAAGGTCTCTGCATCCAATGATAAAGATGGTAAGGCAATTAAGGACGAATACGTTGTATCCGGTCAAAAAGACGGTAAAGACGTATATTATAAAGCCACTATTGACAACGAAGGTAACGTTCAGGTAATCGGTGAAACAACCAAGATTGACGATAACGCTAAGCCGTTAGGCGATTTAGACAATGCTCTGTCAAAAGTTGACAAACTGCGTAGCTCTTTGGGCGCTATCCAAAACCGTTTTGAATCTACTGTTAACAACCTGAATAACACCGTTAACAACCTGAGCGCTGCTCGTAGCCGTATCCAAGATGCTGACTACGCAACTGAAGTGTCTAACATGAGCCGTGGTCAAATTCTGCAACAAGCAGGTACTGCGGTTCTGGTTCAGGCTAACCAAGTGCCTCAGACTGTATTGTCTCTGCTGCGTTAATTTCTCAGCTAACACAATATGTGAACTTGATTCACATAAAAATTCAAATAAATCAAGGATCGGCTCGCCGGTCCTTCTTTTTTAGTCGTTTATCGTGAACAGCCTAAAATTTGTGTTACTATTAGGCGGGCAATAAATTTCGCATAGGTGAAAAAGAAGTGCTTTTACTACATTGTTCAAACGATTGCCCTTGTTAGGGGATTGGATAATGGTAGTTAGTCTCTTATTCCAAAGGTGTCTGTTGTTGTGAGCGATTTGTATACCGCCGAAGGCGTGATGGACAAAAACAGCCTCTGGAAGCGCTATGTACCATTAGTTCGCCATGAAGCGTTAAGGCTACAAGTTAGGTTACCCGCGTGTGTGGAGCTAGATGATCTGCTTCAGGCCGGGGGAATCGGCTTACTAAATGCGGTGGAACGTTTTGATTCCTTACAAGGAACCGCGTTTACCACTTATGCGGTACAGCGCATCAGAGGTGCAATGTTGGATGAGTTAAGGAGCCGTGATTGGGCTCCGCGTAGCGTGCGACGTAATGCGCGCGAAGTGACGCAAACCATCCGTAAACTTGAGCAAGACTTAGGCCGTCCAGCCAGTGAGCAGGAAGTTGCTAAAGAATTAAAGATTGATCTGGTAGAATATCGGCAGATACTGTTAGATACGAATAACAGTCAGTTGTTTTCGTATGACGAATGGCATGAAATGCACGGTGAAAGCTGTGAACCTGTTGTTGAAGAAGGGTATGAAACCAATCCCTTACAACAATTGCTGGAAAGTGACATTCGTCAACGGGTAATTGATGCTATTGATTCGTTACCTGAGCGAGAAAAAATGGTTCTGACGCTGTATTATCAGGAAGAACTTAATCTGAAAGAGATTGGCGCAGTACTTGAAGTCGGGGAGTCCCGTATAAGTCAGTTACACAGCCAGGCGATTAAACGCTTGCGGGCACGCCTAAATCCGGAAAAGTAACTTTTTGCTTATTTGTTTTTTTGTTTAAGACTACACACAGGGCTTTATCTCTTATGTCTGTTACAACACAAAAGAAACGGCCGCTCAGCCGTTACATTAAAGACTACAAACATAGTCAAACTCATTGCTTGCATTGTCACAAAGCTCTTGACCGCATCTCTTTGGTTTTTAATGGCCAGGTGATCAACAAAGAGTCTATCTCCGAAATGACGGAGTTGATTGATGACAAGACTTGGGATGAACTGCAAGATAAATTTGTCGCGTTATGCCGTTTTTGCAGTGAGATTTATTGCAATAGCGAGACAGATTATTTTGACATCATGTCTTTCAAACAGTATCTGTTTGAACAAACTGAAATGAGTCATAGCACTATTCGTGAGTATGTGGTTCGTTTACGACGTTTGGATGAATTGCTCACTTCAAGCAATTACCCTGCAAAAGAGTTCACAACAGAGAAAATTCAGGAACAACTGAGTGAGAAACTGTCACAGTCCGCATTCAGTAACTACAACATTGCCTTGCGGAAGTATGAGCAGTATTTGAGCTGGCAGCAGGGCGGCCACTAAGCTGGAAATATAAACAGCAAAGAGATGTTCAATTTCAGGGGAACACATTTTCAGTGTGTTCCCCTTCGCTTTATCTGGAATTAACCAATAGTCATCAGACTGGCATTGCCCCCCGCTGCGGCAGTGTTAATGCTCAGTGAACGTTCATGCAGCAGACGTTCTAGCAGCAGGTTAGTTTCTCCACGGGCAAAACCTTGTACGGAGATGATGGCTCCTTTACGTTGGGCGACGTGTTCACAAACCTGACGGAGTTGATCAGAATCGCCATGGTAAATAACAGCTTCAAATTCCGTATCTTCATTTTGCCAGTCCCGGATCAGCGTGATTGCTTTACGGACACTATCCGGTAATTGACGGAACAGTTGTTGATGCATTTCATCATTTTGCCACAGTAACTGACAGCCAACAGATAATGTTGCTACCAGTTGGATCAATGTATCTTGCTGATTATCCGCTAAACACAGTACCTGACCACGAGGTAACAGGGTGTAGGTATTGCGTTCACCTGTCGGCCCGGGTAACAAGCGGGTGGTGCCACTTTGTGCCAGCAATTTGTACTGTTGCACCAACTGATTTAGCTCTTCGCTGTGCTGAGTGGTAACCCATTCTGCCAGGGCATCAAATGGTGCCATAAGCACTGAACGGGCATTGGTATCCAGTGGATACTCAACATCCTGACGTTCCAACGTCTGATTAATGGCATTCTGAGGGCGGCAAGAGAGCAGGCGATACAGATAGAGCGGGCCGCCCGCTTTTGGACCTGTACCGGATAAGCCTTCACCACCGAACGGCTGCACACCAACAACCGCGCCGACCATATTACGGTTAACATACAGGTTACCTACTTTCGCCTTAGAGGTGACTTGTACAATAGTTTCATCGATGCGGGTATGTACGCCCAGTGTCAGGCCGTAGTTGGAATTGTTAATCTGATCAAGTAACTTATCCAACTCATTGCGTTTAAAACGGACAACATGCAGAACCGGGCCGAAGATCTCTTGTTTCAATTCATCAAAACTTTCCAGTTCAATCAGTGTCGGTTTAACAAAAGTACCTTGCTCCCACTCTTTACTGTCAGTCACATTGTCTTGTGCTGCTTGATAAATCGCGCGTCCTTTGGTGCGCATTGCCTGAATATGACGATCAATACCGGCTTTGGCTTCAGCGTCAATGACCGGGCCGATATCGGTAGAAAGGCGTTCAGGATTGCCCATCCGGCATTCAGACATTGCGCCTTTCAACATGGTGATAGTACGTTCTGCCACATCATCCTGAATACAGAGGATTCGTAAGGCTGAACAGCGTTGACCTGCACTGTCAAAAGCAGAGGCGACCACATCAGTAACAACTTGTTCTGTGAGAGCGGAAGAGTCGACAATCATTGCGTTCAGGCCGCCGGTTTCTGCAATGAGCGGGGTTGGGCGCCCTTGTGCGTCAAGCCGTCCGGCAATGTTACGTTGTAACAGGCCGGCCACTTCTGTAGAACCAGTAAACATCACGCCACGTACTCTCTCATCACCAACCAGAAGCGAACCAATGGTTTCACCCCGGCCAGGTAATAATTGTAGTACATCATGGGGAATTCCTGCCTGATGCAATATTTTGACCGCAGTCGCTGCAATTAATGGAGTCTGCTCCGCCGGTTTTGCCAACACACTGTTACCGGCAGCCAACGCAGCTGCTATCTGCCCGGTAAAAATGGCTAATGGGAAGTTCCACGGGCTGATACACACAACGGGTCCCAGTGGGCGGTGGGTATCATTAGCGAAATCATGGCGGACCTGTCCGGCATAGTAATGGAGGAAGTCTACCGCTTCGCGTACCTCAGCAATCGCATTATTAAAGGTTTTGCCAGCTTCCCGGGCCAGAATGCCCAACAGTGGCTGCATTTGGCTTTCCATCAATTCAGCAGCGCGAACCAGAATTGCTGCGCGTTCTGATGGTGGAGTTGCAAACCAGATTGATCCAGCTTCTGTTGCGGCATCCAGAGCATGAGCGACTTCTTGTTCAGTTGTTTCACGCACATAGCCGACGATATCCAGTGGTGCGGCAGGGTTAATGACAGGCTTGGCAGCAGGTTGCTCGCCTTGATGGCAATAATTGCCACCCAGCAATGGTTCACTGTACCGTTCTTCCGTAGAAGAGCTCAGTAGCGCACTGGAAAGAGAAGCCAGCCGATGTTCGTTGGAAAGATCCAGACCGGCTGAGTTTGCGCGATCTTTGCCATACAGGTCATGAGGAAGAGGGATTTTCGGATGTGAAAGACCGATTTGTCCTTCGGCTTCGGCCATCTTTTGAACTTTTTTCACCGGATCAGCAACAAGTTCATCCAGTGGCAACGTGGTATCGGCAATACGGTTGACGAAGGATGTATTAGCGCCATTCTCTAGCAGACGACGGACCAGATAGGCCAATAGTGTTTCGTGAGTGCCTACCGGTGCGTAAATACGACATGGACGGTTTAATTTTCCATCAGCAATTTTCCCGACCACTTGCTCATACAGGGGCTCTCCCATGCCGTGCAGGCATTGGAATTCATATTGACCAGGATAATAGTTTTGACCGGCCATATGATAAACAGCAGATAAAGTATGCGCGTTATGGGTGGCGAACTGCGGATAGATCAGGTTTGGTACTGACAACAGTTTGCGGGCACAAGCCAGATAGGAAACGTCGGTATAAACTTTGCGGGTGTAAACCGGATAGCCTTCCAGCCCATCTATTTGCGCACGTTTAATTTCACTATCCCAATAAGCGCCTTTTACCAGTCGCACCATTAGACGACGACGGCTGCGCTGTGCTAAATCAACTATCGCATCGATAACAAATGGACAGCGTTTTTGATAAGCCTGAATAACGAAACCAATACCATTCCAGCCTGCCAATTGTGGTTCGAAACAGAGTTTTTCCAGCAAGTCGAGGGAGATTTCCAGACGATCCGCCTCTTCCGCATCAATATTGATGCCAATATCATATTGGCGGGCTTGTAATGTCAGGGAAAGCAGGCGCGGGTACAGCTCGCTCATGACGCGTTCATATTGAGCACGGCTATAACGTGGGTGCAGGGCAGAAAGCTTGATGGAAATTCCAGGCCCTTCATAGATACCGCGGCCGTTGGATGCCTTACCGATAGCATGAATGGCTTGTTGGTAGGAAACCATATAATCCTGAGCATCTTCCTCAGTTAATGCGGCTTCACCCAGCATGTCATAGGAGTAGCGGAACCCTTTTTCTTCCAGCTTACGTGCGCTTGCCAATGCCTGAGCGATAGTTTCACCTGTGACAAACTGTTCACCCATCAGGCGCATTGCCATATCTACGCCTTTACGGACTAATGGTTCTCCGCTTTTACTGATAATGCGATTCAGTGAATTGGAGAGCTTGGCTTCGTTGTGGGTAGAAACCAGTTTACCGGTAAACAGCAGGCCCCATGTTGCTGCGTTGACAAACATGGATGAACTTTGGCCCAGATGGGAATGCCAGTTGCCATTGCTGATTTTATCGCGGATCAGCGCGTCACGGGTGGCTTTATCTGGAATACGGAGCAGGGCTTCCGCGAGGCACATCAGGGCAACGCCTTCCTGAGATGACAGTGAAAACTCCTGCAACAACCCTTGAACCAAACCAGAACGTCCAACGCTGTTTTTCTGGTTACGCAATTTTTCTGCAATGCTGTAGGCCAGCTTATGCGTTGCTTGTGCCTGATCTTCGGGTAATTGCGCCTGTTGCAGCAGCATTGGCACTGCCTGTGTTTCCGGCAGGCGATAACCCGCGGTGATTGCGGAACGTTTTACTGATTGAGGCAAGATATGTTCTGCGAAGTCGAGGAAAGGTTGATGAGAAGAGTCTGTGACAGTTTCCTCTGTGGTTATCTTCTCTTCTTTAAGATCCTGACTGGCAGATAGCTCAGTGATCTGCTCATCATTTTCAAGACGTTCAAGGTAATTGAAAATAGCTTGTTTAATCAGCCAGTGTGGAGTGCGGTCAATCCGCAGTGCAGCGGCTTTAATGCGATCACGAGTTGCCTCATCAAGCTTCACGCCCATTGTTGTACTACCCATCCTCGCTCCTCAATAGGTAAGGTTTGTCTAAGTTACATGATAATATCTGACATGTTGCAACTTTGTGCAACCTTATGCGTATTGCTTGTTTGATTTTTGTGAAATTAATCCAGTTATTATAATTAGGAAAGGGTATTTATTTTTGTAACTTTATCTAATTGATATATATTGGTTCGGCATTTTATGGCTAATACCAGTGGGGTAACCATGAAATGGTTAAAAAGTATAACCTTTAAATCAAATAAATGTGATTCAGCAAACGTTTCTTGTAAAAAATGGCGTTAATTAGTTGTTAAATTACCTGGTGCTAATCTAGGATTCATTGTGACTTTCTAATTTGTTACAAAAATAATTATTTCAATTTAAAATTATAAACTATTTTTAGGTGCAATCAGGTGCAACGTTCCTGAACCTGACAGGGAAAACTCTGTGTCCCCAGGAGAACTGCGGCTTTGCAAAACACAGATAACACTATGGAGAACCTGCATGACAGTAAATACACCAATGCTAATCACCTTTATTGTCTACATTAGTGGAATGTTGTTGATAGGCTTTTTGGCTTATCGCTCAACCAAAAATTTTGATGACTATATCTTGGGAGGAAGGCGATTAGGTAGCGTGGTAACGGCTTTGTCTGCCGGTGCTTCGGATATGAGTGGTTGGCTATTAATGGGTTTGCCTGGCGTAGTTTATTTCGCCGGGGTTTCAGAAAGTTGGATAGCGATTGGCCTTTCTTTAGGCGCTTACCTGAACTGGAAATTAGTTGCGGGCAGGTTACGGATCCAGACGGAAGTCAATAACAATGCGCTGACACTACCCGATTATTTCACCAGTCGTTTTGAAGATAGCAGTAAGATCCTGCGCATTATTTCCGCACTGGTTATCCTGATTTTCTTTACTATTTATTGTGCTTCTGGCGCTGTTGCCGGAGGATTGTTATTTGAAAGCACTTTCGGTATCAGTTATCAGAAAGCTATGTGGCTTGGTGCTGCGGCAACGATTGCCTATACATTCCTCGGTGGCTTCCTGGCTGTCAGCTGGACGGATACTGTCCAGGCTTCGTTAATGATCTTCGCTCTTATCCTGACTCCGCTTATCGTTATTTTCTCTATCGGCGGCATTGATACCTCTATTGCTTTGATAGCAGCGAAAAACCCCGCTTATCTGGATATGTTTAAGGGGTTGAACTTTATCGCTATTATCTCGCTATTGGGTTGGGGATTAGGTTATTTTGGTCAGCCACATATTTTGGCGCGTTTTATGGCGGCAGATTCCCATCACACTGTTCGTAAAGCTCGTCGCATCAGTATGACTTGGATGGTGTTATGCCTGGCAGGAACGATTTCTGTCGGTTTCTTTGGTATTGCTTATTTTGAAATGCATCCTGACCTGGCTGGTCCGGTCGCTGCCAATCGTGAGCGTATCTTTATGGAACTGGCTGTTGTTTTGTTTAATCCGTGGATAGCGGGCATTTTATTGTCGGCGATTCTGGCTGCGGTGATGAGTACTCTTAGCTGCCAGTTGTTAGTATGTGCAAGTGCATTGACTGAGGATCTTTATAAGCCCTTTATTCGCAAATCTGCCAGCCAGAAAGAGCTGGTATGGGTGGGGCGTTTCATGGTGCTATTGGTGGCCGCTGTCGCTATGGTAATAGCAACTAATCCTGACAATAAAGTGCTGGCACTGGTAAGTAATGCCTGGGCCGGATTTGGCGCGGCGTTCGGTCCGGTGGTACTGATCTCTGTTGTCTGGCAGCGTATGACACGCAATGGCGCACTGGCGGGTATGTTGGTGGGTGCAATAACCGTATTGGTGTGGATGAAGTACCAGTGGTTTGCGTTGTATGAAATTATCCCTGGTTTTATCTTTGCTTCTATTGCGATAGTTGTTGTCAGCCTGTTGGGTAAAGCGCCAAGCAGAGAAGCACAACAGCGTTTTATTGATGCTGAAGCGCAATACAACACTAAGTGATTTAAAGTCAAACCGGAAATTGTGAAGGCAAAATGCCTTCACATAAATTTAAGCTTTAAGTTTTTTAGCAATCGTTGCTCCATGTTCGCCCTGATAGCAAGCGATTCTTCATTCATGTTCATTGGGGGAATGCGAATGGAATTAAGTGTAGTGGTGATTTGTTAGATTGCAGTAATAAAAATGACCTGTGGTGTATTATTCCAACAGGTCATATAGATAATAGTAGAAATTTAAATAAGTTAGCCGTATAAGCGAGTTCTACGTTTTTTTACAATTTGAAAACCAATAATTAATACTAGAAACCAAACAGGTGTGATGATTAATGCTTGGCGAGTATCATCTCGTAATGTGAGCAATATCAGAACAAATGCAAAAAATGCCAGACAGACCCACGACATAATAATCCCCAGCGGCATTTTATATATTGAAGCCTTATGTAATGCAGGGCGACGTTTCCGGTAAACCAGATATGAACACAGGATCATACTCCAGACAAACATAAACAGAATGGCTGAAACAGTTGTCACCAATGTAAATACATGCATCACATCAGGAATTAAATAAATCAGCACCACACCACAAGATAAACATAAACAGGTAAAAATTAATCCTGACGCGGGCACGGAACGGCGTGAAAGGCGGCTAAATTGCTGTGGTGCATCACCTTCTTTTGCCAGTCCAAACAGCATACGGCTGGTGGAGAAGACTCCACTGTTTGCTGAGGATGCGGCAGAAGTTAATACTACGAAGTTCACGATACTGGCGGCAGCGGGTAAACCAATCAGAACGAACAGCTCAACAAAAGGGCTTTTGTCTGCAATGATTGAACGCCATGGTGTGACTGACATGATAATTATCAGTGCCAGCACGTAGAAGGTGATAATACGAACCGGGATAGCATTAATTGCTCTGGGAAGTGATTTCATGGGATCTTTAGTTTCCGCGGCAGCAGTACCCACTAATTCAATTCCTACAAAGGCGAATATTGCTATCTGGAACCCAGCAAAAAATCCACTTAACCCTGTTGGAAATAATCCACCATCATTCCATATATTGGCCAATGAGGCGGTATGACCCGCAGGAGATTGAAAATGCATACCAATCAAAACAGCGCCTGTCACAATGAGTGCGACAATGGCAACTATTTTTATCATGGCGAACCAGAATTCCATTTCACCGAATAATTTCACTGTTGCCAGATTAAGGGCCAGCAATAGTGAAACGCAGAGCAGGGAAGTGATCCATTGTGGAAAATCGGGTTGCCAATAGCTGATATATGAGGTGATGGCGACGACATCGGCGATACCGGTAATGACCCAACAGAACCAGTAAGTCCAGCCGACAAAAAAACCAGCCCAAGGCCCTAATAAATCTGCGGAAAAATCACTGAATGATTTATATTGCAGGTTCGAGAGCAGGAGTTCACCCATTGCGCGCATAACGAAAAACAGCATGAAACCGATAATCATATAAACAAATATGATCGATGGCCCGGCCAGAGAGATGGTTTTCCCTGATCCCATAAACAGGCCTGTGCCAATGGCACCACCGATAGCAATAAGTTGTATATGTCGGTTGGTTAGATTGCGTTGTAGTTGCATTTCCCCGGTTTTAGCGGAAAGTGTTGTTTGTATTTTTTCTGCCATAGAATGGTGTCCAATATTTTCTCAGGTAAATTGTTAAGGCTCTTTAAGTGGCCTTATATGTGATGATGTTTGCGAAAAATATTGTGACACAGATTACTATAATAATAACAGCTTGATCTCACGTTAAAAACAAATTGGTTACAATTTAACTTATTAGTACTCTTGGGATTGAATATGAATTATTCGTTTAGTAAAAAAGAGTAAGAAGATATTGACGGCAGCTTTGTATCGGAGAATAATCGTTGACATTGGGTTGTTAGCTCAGTCGGCAGAGCAGTTGACTCTTAATCAATTGGTCCGGGGTTCGAGTCCCCGACAACCCACCAGTTAAATCAGTCAGTTATAATTAACTTCCTTTATTTCATTTCTAATTTGGGACATATTTGGGGCAAGCTTACCGAATATTGTATCTATTTTTTGTATGCTCCGTTAAATGAAACTGTTAAGACCGGGTACTATTCTACCCCGGTCTTTTTCCAAGCCTGTTATGATAGTGATGTTGATAGGATGGATTAAAGGCGCTGGCTTTTTACACAATAGAAAAACTAGGTTCTGTAAATCTCCAATAGTGGTTAACATAAATGTTGAAATTTCTGAATAAATCACCAAGGCTATAAATCATATAAGATAATTAACCTTGGTGATAATATAATCTTTTTATTGATTAAATTAGAAACGATAGCCGACGCTTATATTAAAGCCATTGGTGGAAATTTTATATTTATCTACACCGTCTTTGATATCAAATCGGCTGCCTTCATAACCGACTGTAACTGATGTATTTGTTGTTGGGTTTACAATAAATCCGGCTCCCCAGCCTAAGGCATTTTCATTTGTCTTTCCATTTGCATCAGTACCGCTATAGGATAATTTCAGGTTTATTCTGGATAATCCTACCTGACTGTATAAACTAATATAATCATTAATTCTATAAGTTGGGCCAGTCATTAAAGAATAATATTTAGTATCAATTTTGGGGCGATCTATTGTTTCTGCGTCATCTCCTTTAGCAAAGGTGAACGATGATAATACTCCCCATTGATCATCCAATTCATATCGGTAACTGAGTGTCGCGCCATTTAGCGCTTTAACGTCTTGTGGTTTCACATAGGCATACCCGATAGAAGCTGTATGTTGTTCAGCTTGAGCAGGTAAAGTTATTGCAAATACAGAAAAAATAGCGCCACAGCTTAGTAAAAGTTTTTGCATTTAATTACACTCTATATAATTTCTAAGTAAACTAATTTATAACTATTCAAATGACTTGCTTAATAACTGCTGTAATAAATATCATAATTTAGGTCATGAGTATATATTTTTTGATAAAATTTATATCTTATATACGATTAACTAACTATTTTTATTGTTTTCTCTTGATGGATAGCAGTAGATAAGGATGACTTTAATTATCATAAATATTTTCTTTATTGCTTTAATATTCATCAATTGTTAGCTGTGAAATTCTTCCCTCTTTTTTGCTAATAATTTATTTATATTGAAAATTCTCTATTTTTATACAAATTAGATAATGAATGGTTGAGGAACATCAAAAGGGGATTAATTTTTTGTAGATTAAAAGTGTTAATATACATTGGTTTTAATAAAAAATGTGTTTTTTTATGGCCTATCCATGGCCATGATACACATTTTAATTAATATTATAATTATTAAATGAAATGAGGTCTAAGATAATAATAGAAATAGGGGGTTTTTCTAATGTTCTTAATGAATTTCTCATAATGTACTCTCCTTTACCCTAACTTTTTTTCCTGAAATTTTCATCATTTTTTACGTAATAAAAAGAATCTAAGATAATTCCTGCAATTCTTAGTATATTTTCTGGGTGATCGAAGAAAATACGGGAACCATCACATTCCAAACCTGCGCGAGAGACCTCATTAAGTAAAACATCAGTGAGCTCAATAGGAAGTTGGATACATGAACGGTTTTTTTTATCATAGTATCTTAATATCCAGCGATTTGTTTTTCCTCGATAAAGGATGCTGAAATATGATTCTGTATCTTTTGACTGTAATTCCTGATCTTCGCCTAATATAGATATAACTTTGTCAAAAAGAGCTAATTCATTTTTCGTAGTCACTATGTTGGGATTGTTTGGATCAACAATATCTGTAATTTCATCAACCGGATTAGCGTCTTTTTCTAATTCACCACTAATAGTAGTATCGTCTAAAGGTATATGTTTATTAGAAAGACCAGATACTACCATTGCACTAACTGATTTTTCCACTGCTTGTTTAACCAAAGGTGTTATTAATTCAATAAAGCGCTGGTTAAGCTGACGTTCCACATTAGATCTACTTGCAACATAACGAACGAATTCAGTATCAACATCTCGTAAACTTGAACTTATTGTTTTAGTAAATGCTGATAAATAAACACTTTCTTCTGCCAAGGTTCTTAATGCTTCTGGTTTGAACTTATCATGCCTAAAACGAAATAATTGATTGGCATCTGCGTCACTTATTTCATCCATTCTAATACGTAAAAATGGGGTAGTATCCATAACATTTTTTTGTTTCAAGTCGGTAAAAAAACGCCATTCGACACCATTTGTTATAGCTGAAATAGTTACTTCGGGTGTCGAATTAAAATACCTGGCAAGCTGTGGGCAATGGTTTTCTATTTTTTCTCTATATGATTTAGCTTCAATAAACATTACAGGGACGCCTTGGCAAAACAAGGCATAGTCAACTCGTTCATTTGCTTTCGCACCAGGAAAGTCAGCCCCATATTCAGCTTTTACTTTTTGTGGATCATAAGGGTTAAATCCAATAATATCTAAGAATGGTAAAATCAATGCTTGTTTTGTCGTTTCTTCCGTAGTGCAATGTTCACCTACTTTTTTTACATGTTCAACATGGGAACGTAACTTAGATTTGAAATTTTCCATTAATAACCCCTTGTTTTTTCATTAATAATCAATAACAGACTGTCAAAATACCTGACCAATAATTTTAACTTTGCCAATATCAGCCATTTCGTCAGCTAAAAATATTAAACATTTTGTAAATTTCTTCAATCATTTCACTGGTTGATTAAGTAAAAGAGGAGATAATTACATTAACATGAAAAACAGAAGTATATCTCTAAAATGACTGTTATAGTTGATGTTGGGAAATAAAAATATCTAGAAAAAATCAGGTAATTAATTTTCTGGTGATGCTTTGATGTAGATGATTAAATCAATGTTATGTTAATTTTGTCGTTGGTAAACAGATAAATCTATTCTTATCTAAATGCAAATAATGTGACTTATATCTACATTAATAACGTATTAATGCGTACTAGATTGAATGAAAAATAGTCTGACATGGCAGTTTATGGGGAAACAATTCTTGCGGGGATATTTATATGTCTGTTTCATGGCTGTCACACGCTGCATCGGAAAATGTGAAAACACAAAAGCTAATCGTTAGCAGGAAAATCGCCTCCTTTCCTCTTTGTCTTGAAGGATGGGGTTGCTTGGAGGCAGACTGATGATGGGTTATGTTTTTATTCGTTTATAGTTGATTTCAACCATTGAATAAATGCATTGACTTTCTCATTCTGTTGTTGAGGTAGGGTACAGGTATAGTAATACTGTTTACATAGCACTTCGGTGTTGGGAAAGGGCGCGACTAATTCGTTATTTTCAATTTTTTCCCAAATCATATTCTTTCTTCCCATTGCAACACCCGCGTGGTGCATTGCAGCGACGGCAGCTAAGTCAGAGCGATCGAAGACGATACACTTTTGTGATGGGTCCAGTGTAATATCAAAGTGTTCTGTCCAGGTGTCCCATTCTTTGGTATCAGAATCGTAGCTCCATGCTTGTTTATCATGCAATAGTGTACAGTATTGCAGATTATCGATATTTCCCATCAGGTTATGTTTTTCTGCATATTGCGGGCTACAGACTGGGGTAATGTATTCACTCATCAGATATTGATGTGATAGCTCATTAGACATAATATCATCAAAGTAAATCGCAAGATCGATACCATAACCGCGGAAATTCACATTTTCGTTACCGACCAGAATATTCAGATTAATGGACGGATATAGCTGATTAAAATCAGCCAATTTGGGAACTAACCAGCATTGAGTAAAAGTAGGACGGGAGTAAATAGTCAGATTACCCGATAACTCTTGATTTTTTATTTCCAGAATTTCCTGATTCAAATGCTCCAGAGTCGATTTAATTGTCCAAAATAAACGCTTTCCTTCACAAGTTAATTCAATCTTTCTGTGAAAACGTTGGAAAAGTTTAAACCCCAGCTCTTGTTCCAGTGAACTGATTCGATGGCTGACTGCACTGGCACTGATAGCTAGCTCATCAGCAGCCAGAGCAAAAGAGCAGTGACGGGCCGCTATCTCAAATGTATGCAGTTTTGATAACTGGTTTCCATTGAGTAGCTTATTTACAACCATGAAATTATCATCTGTGTACATATTTATAATGTTTCTGTTTTATCGACGACGGGGTAATGCAACCGTATCATTAAGGTGGCATGTTTCAGATAGTTTTAGTGATTTAAATCTCAAATAAAGTGAAAACTTTGATCAACATCACTGAATTGACTCAATCTGGTTCATGCATGACTATGTATTAATCATTTGTCAAAAATGGAATATTCATATTCAATAGTAAAAAAGCGTGTAACAGACAGAGGTCAACTGTGGGGAATGATTAAGTGGATTCACAACCTTGGGTGATAGGTACGTTACTCACAAGTATTGTGTTAATTGTATTTACGATAATTAAATTAAAAATTCACCCCTTTTTGGCGCTATTGTTGGCAAGTTTTTATGTCGGTGCATTAATGGGAATGAACCCTGTTGAGATGGTGAGTGCCATTGAGGGAGGGGTTGGTGGTACGTTGGGTTTTTTGGCGGTGGTGATTGGTCTGGGGACCATTCTTGGTAAGATGATGGAGATATCCGGTGCCGCAGAGCGCATTGGTATCACATTGCAAAAATGCCGATGGCTTTCATCAGATATCATTATGGTACTGATTGGTCTGGTTTGTGGTATTACGTTGTTTGTTGAAGTGGGGGTAGTATTGTTAATCCCACTGGCGTTTTCTATTGCCAGGAAAACCAACACGTCACTGTTGAAATTAGCGATCCCATTGTGTGTGGCATTGATGGCGGTTCATTGTATTGTTCCTCCACATCCGGCCGCATTGTTTGTGACAAATAAACTGGGTGCGGATATTGGTTCAGTCATTGTTTATGGGCTGATAGTTGCTCTGTTTGCTGCTTTGATTAGTGGCTCATTATTTCAGAAATTTCTCGGTAGCCGTCTGCCTTTTAAATCGGTTCCGGCTGAATTTTCTAAAATTAAAGTTCACAAGGAAGAGGATTTACCCTCTTTAGGCATGACATTGTTTACTGTGTTATTGCCAATTGGCTTGATGTTGATTAAAACAGCTGCCGAATTAAATATGGAAAAAGGCACCACGTTTTATACGGTGTTGGAATTTATCGGCAACCCTATTACAGCCATGTTTATTGCCGCGTTTGTTGCCTATTATACTTTAGGCATCAGGCAAAATGTGGGCATGAGTACATTGTTGACGAAGACGGAAGATTGTTTCGCCTCTATTGCTAATATCTTATTGATTATCGGTGCAGGCGGAGCATTTAATAGCATTCTGAAAGCAAGTGGGCTTAGTGATACGCTGGCCGTTATTTTGTCGGGCCTGGATATGCATCCAATTCTTTTATCTTGGTTGGTTGCTATTATTTTGCATGCAGCGGTTGGTTCAGCAACTGTAGCAATGATGGGCGCAACAGCGATTGTTTCACCAATATTGCCGTTATATCCGGATATCAGCCCTGAAATTATTGCGTTAGCTATTGGTTCCGGGGCTATCGGCTGTACTATTGTAACTGATTCGCTGTTTTGGTTGGTTAAGCAGTATTGTGGCGCAACGCTCAATGAAACTTTTAAATACTATACAACCGCAACATTTATTGCATCTATTGTTGCATTGGCTGGGACATTTCTCCTTTCTACTATCGTGTAATGAGAGGGAATAATAGCTCAGTCTTGAAAAATAAGAATAAGAAGTGCGAATGTGTCAGTACCAGGGAAGCCTATAAAATAGGCAGCTTTAGAGCTAAAATAATAAAAAATAAACAGTAACGTAGTAATCAAAACAAGGGGAAGATAAAATATAAATAAATTGTGATGTTTTGGTGTTTTATAGAAAATCGTAGTAAACATAACATATTGAATATAATAAGAATTCTAATAATTAAAAAAGTAAGAGTTGTTTTTTTATATACCAGGGAAACACCAATCTTGGGTTAACACATAAATGAAAAGTACTGAGATTCAACAATTACTAAATGAATATCCGTTAGTAAAAAATTTAATCGAATTGGAGGAAATCTTCTGGTTTAACCCTTGTAACACCACTTTTAAAGAGGGATTACCTTTCGTGGGTTTGGATGCTAATGATGTCGGGGATGCTGAAGCACGTCTGAATCGTTTTGCACCTTATTTATGTAAAGCTTTCCCAGAAACGGAAGCCACACATGGCATTATTGAATCAGAGATAGTCGCTATTCCTGCGATGCAGAAAACACTAGAGCAACATTATGGTGTAGATATCGCAGGAAAAGTTTTGCTCAAAAAAGACAGCCACTTGCCCATTTCTGGTTCGATTAAAGCCCGTGGTGGAATTTATGAAGTATTAACTCACGCGGAAAAATTAGCATTACAAGCTGGTTTGCTTTCTGAAGACGATGATTACAGCAAATTGTTTTCAGAAGAGTTCAGGCAGTTTTTTAATCAATACAGCATTGCTGTAGGCTCCACCGGTAATTTGGGGTTATCCATAGGTATTATCAGTGTGAAGCTGGGTTTTAATGTCAGTGTACACATGTCTGCCGATGCCCGTGAATGGAAGAAGCAAAAGCTACGTTCACATGGGGTTAATGTTGTGGAATATAAACAAGATTATGGGGTGGCGGTGGCCCAGGGCCGTAAAGAAGCGGAATTTAATCCTGACTGTTTCTTTATCGACGATGAAAACTCTCAAACATTGTTTCTGGGGTATTCTGTAGCGGGTGCACGGGTAAAAACGCAGCTTGAGCAAATGAATATGGTAGTTGATGAAGATCATCCCTTATTCGTTTACCTGCCATGTGGCGTTGGTGGTGGTCCTGGTGGTGTCGCGTTCGGATTGAAGCTGGCTTTTGGTGATCATGTGCACTGCATTTTTGCTGAACCTACCCATTCTCCCTGTATGTTGTTGGGGGTATATACCGGTCTGCACGACAATATTTGTGTACAGGATATTGGTATCGACAATATTACTGCTGCTGATGGTCTTGCGGTAGGAAGGGCTTCCGGCTTTGTTGGGCGCGCTATGGAACGCTTACTGGATGGTTTTTATACCGTTCATGATCAGGAAATGTATAATCTGTTGGGCTTACTTAATCGTGATGAGGGTATCCGGTTGGAGCCTTCGGCGTTAGTTGGGATGGTTGGCCCTGCTCGTGTTAGCGGAAACCTTGATTACCTGAATAGTAGAAACCTTTCGGTGGACAAAATGAAACAGGCTACACATCTGGTTTGGGCAACCGGCGGTGGTATGGTGCCTGATGATGAAATGACAAAATACCTGGATGCAGCCGAAATCTAATCGTAAATAATTTAAAAGTACCCGATTTGTATTATGAGTGTGATTCATTGGTGAATCGGGTCTTCCAATCTATATATTGCATGGCCTTTTGTATCATGGGAATTGATATAGAGAAATTGTAATCAATGATTGCATAATGCAACAAAATGTTGCATTTTATCGCGTATGCGCTTCATATCGCATGTAGTACAAAATCCCAGAGGAGCACGCTATGGCTATCAGTATACGTTTAGATAATGATTTCGTGAATGATGTCAAGATTTACGCAGAAGCTTCAAGTAGAAGTGTACCTAAGCAAATCGAGCATTGGGCTAAGATTGGGCGCATTGCTGAGGACAACCCCGATTTGCCGTACTCTTTTATTCTTGATTCTTTACTGGCAAAAAGCGAAGTCAACAGTGGTAAGGTATCGCGTTATGTCAGAAGGACAAAAAGATCCAAAGATTGATGTTTACGAAACAAGGCGTTTCTCTAAGGCATTATCTAAGTTATCTGAAAATCTTCTTACGATAGTAGAAGATGAGATTGATAGAATAATTGATAACCCTGAAATCGGTGAACAGAAGAAAGGCGATTTAAGTTTCCTTCGAGTTCATAAATTTCAGTTAAATAACCAGTTAACATTGCTTGGCTATTGTTGGATTGAAGGGAAAATAGAGTTGTACCTGCTGAACTTTGGCCCTCATGAAAATTTCTATCAGCAACAAAAGCGACACAGAAAAGCTGATTTAAAATTCATTGGATAGGGGCTCTATCCATTAAAGAAAGCTTCAAGGCTGCGTATTACGTGGCCTTTTTTATGTCACTCCCCTCTTGTTTAATGTAACTGTGTAAGTTACATTAATTCACATCGGCGGATCCCCTCGTTGCTGAAGGTTTGAGAATGAAGACATTCCCTGACCGATGTTGTTTGCTGTTGGTATACCTGGTTATGTATCGATTGATGATGTGTAACGAAGAGCATTTATTTAGTCCATATGAGAGAAAAAAATATGCCTACACTTTTTGACCCAATTCGCATTGGTGATCTCGACTTGCCGAATCGTATCATTATGGCTCCTCTGACACGTAACCGTGCCGTGGGAGAAGGACGTATTCCCAATGCTCTGATGGCGGAATACTATGTTCAGCGCGTATCTGCTGGTTTGATTATCAGTGAAGCAACTTCAGTAACGCCACAGGGTGTGGGTTACGCTGATACTCCTGGCATTTGGTCAGACGAACAAATTGCGGGGTGGCGGTTAGTTACGGATGCGGTACATGCTGCCGGTGGGCGTATTTTCATGCAGCTTTGGCATGTAGGGCGGGTATCGGATCCCATTTTCCTTAATGGGGAACGGCCAGTGGCTCCAAGCGCGATTGCAATTGATGGTCATGTCAGCTTATTACGCCCAAAACGCCCCTTTGTGGTTCCGCGGGCTCTGGAATCTGATGAAATTCCTGGCATTGTTGAGATGTTCAGACGTGGAGCGGAAAATGCGAAAATAGCAGGATTTGATGGCGTGGAAATACATGGTGCGAATGGCTATTTGCTCGATCAATTTTTGCAAGATAATACTAATCTGCGTACAGATCAGTACGGAGGTTCAGTAGAAAACCGGGCCCGGTTGCTGCTTGAAGTAACAGATGCTTGCATTTCAGTCTGGGGAGCATCTCGTGTTGGTATGCATTTGTCACCACGTGGTGGTTATTACTCCATGGCGGATTCCAATCCTATGGTGACTTTCGGATACGTCGCGCGTGAACTGGGTAAACGTGGAATTGCTTTCATTTTTTCGCGTGATCCTGTTGTTGACGGTGATTTGGGCAAGATGATAAAAGAAGCCTTTGGGTCAACCTATATTGCCAATGAGGAACTGACAAGAGAGAGTGCCGCGCAAGCCCTTGCTGACGGCAGGGCTGATGCGGTGGCTTTCGGTCATTTGTTCATCTCTAACCCGGACTTACCTCACCGGCTTTTAGTTGAAGCGCCATTTAACGAACAACAACTGGAAACCTTTATGGTTCCTGGGCCCGTAGGCTATATCGATTATCCTGTGCTTACCTAGGTAAGGGGATATCTTACCCGCAATGGATAGCCTAAGATGAAAGATGTTCGGGTTATTTTCCAGGGATGTAAATTAAAAATTTTATAGAATTTTTACTGAACATTCCAGAATATCAGGTCGGCTCGTTTTACCAGAGTCGGCCCTATTATCAACGTGGGGTAATTTGAAGGAGAAGTATCAATGTCAGATTCATTAAATATATCTATTGTTCGTCGTTTTTACGATTCTATGGGTGATGTCGATATTCTTCGCCAGATCATGGGGAATGACGTTGTTTGGGATATTACTGAGGGCTCTCGATATAGTGGGGTTTATGAAGGAATTGAAGATATATTGAATAATTTTTTTGTGCCACTTTTTAACGATACTGATGAATTCGTTGCAGATGGCTCTGAATATTTCGAGTCAGGTGATCATGTCATTGTGTTGGGTAATTACTTGGGACGAATAAAGAAAGGCAAACGATTTATTTCTCGTTTCGTCCACATATGGACAGTGCGGGATGGGCGATTAATTAAATTACAGCAGGTTGCCGATACTCTCCAGATTGAACGTGCCCATACAGATCGTATCTAACCTGATATATCAAGCTCGTTACACGAGCTAAACTAGATAATGGTATGTGGTAACAGATCGGGAGGAGCAGGAATGTTAATCAGTCAGATTGACATTCTGAGTTTCACTATTTACTCTGCGGCGAAATTAGTGACATATCATATAACTTTTTTCTTATTTTCTGCTATTCTCAATGACATCCTTAAGATATACAGGGTTTTCCAGTGCCGACATCTACCCGTTTTGCCGTGGCTATTCATATTCTCACTGATATTGCGCTTCATCATGGTCAAGCTGTACGCTCCGAAGACATCGCAAAAAGTGTGAATACTAACCCGACTGTCGTTCGCCGGCTTCTGGGTGCTCTTGCCGAGGCCGGGTTGACCTATTCGCAAATGGGTCAGGGCGGGGGAGCGTTATTGGCCCGGCCACCGGAGCAGGTCTCATTGCTGGATATTTATCGTACAGTTGAAGATCCATTATATTTCACGTTGCACCGTTCCAAACCCAATCCCAAATGCTATATCGGACACAATATCACTCCTGTTTTAGAAGATGAGTTCTCGCGTATTACCTGTGTGTTGGAAGCTGCCCTGGCTGAAACGACAATTGCTGACATAGTAAATCGGGTTGAAGACTGCGCGGGTTTTCCTTTTAAGCCACATGATCTAAGTTGTCAGCAGACTAAATAATTAGCGCTTTTATAGGCTCTTGTGGCAGTTTGTGTCATCTTACTGGGATTTTTAACTCCGTTAAGCACTTTGTCTTGGCTCAAACTTATACGAAAACAGGTGATATTGATTATTTTGATATTCTGGCTCATCTTCATCCTGTTTATTAAGCAGTTTTACCAGCCATTTTCCTGTGTCCTTTCCTATTTTGGGGTAGTCAATACGGATTGATGTCAGTGTTGGTTGTGTGTGATCGCAGTTATCAGAGCCTTCCAGGCAGGCAACGGCCAGATCAGCCGGTATTTTAAGCAGACGACGCTGACATTCAAACATCACTCCTAAGGCAATCACTTCATGGCTGCAAATCACGCCTTCCAATTCCGGTTGACGTAATAACATTTCAGCGATTGCCTGACAACCAAATTGCATACTGGCAGTATCTGGCGTAGTGATATTTTGGTCTGCGTTCTGATAGTGATGTAGCATGGCTTTATTCCAGCCATTAATTTGCTGATTTTGCAAACGATTATCCATCTGTGCGCCAATATAACCAATATGCTTGCGGCCATTATTCAGCATATGTTCAGTCAGGGTATAAACTGCTGCGGAAAAATCCGTTTCTATATTGATCGTTGTCTGTTGTTGATGAGATCCCGCGACATTGATAATCGGGATATTGATATGAGAAATGTTGTTATAGGTTTTATCTGCCAGTTGAGAACCGAAGATAACCAATGCAGCTGCGTTGCTTTGCAGCAATGTCATGATAATTTCGGCTTCTTTATTACGGTTATATTCATGACATCCGAGTAAAACCTGGAAGGAATGTTTATTCAGCACCTGTTGCAGGGATTGTATAAATGTGGCGCTGGCTCTGTCTGTCAGAGATGGAACAAGAACCGCGATAATATTGCTTTGGCCTGAGGCAAGTACGCCGGCAGCGCCATTGGGGATATAGCCTAATTCCTGTATGGCCCGTTCAATTTTTTCCCGTAATTTATCCGATACCATTTCTGGTGTTCTCAATGCGCGAGAAACCGTCATTGAACCGACACCGGCATACTTAGCAACATCTTGTAATGTTACTCGCCCTGTATTACGGCGTTTTCGTGTCTTTTCCATCAATATTTTTCTTTTTTTAACTAACGGCTATGAATTTGACGGTGGGATTCTACCTTATCTCAGGCAAGTCGTGGGAAAAAAACCATGACGTGTTTTTCATATTCAGGTAAATCGATCAGATAACAAATGATAGCGCTATCACAATAATGAGTTGCAATGATAGATAGCGCTACCATTTGTGACTAATATCACTGGGTAGAGAACAGGGGATAGAAAGCGGAATATAATTTCAGGAGAGGCCGATGCTAAAAACTTTACTTACCAGTGATGTAGTCCAAATTATCTCTGACGCTGAAGACTGGCGCGAAGCTATTGCTATTGCTTGCCAGCCTCTGGTGGAGAATCATTCAATCTCACTCCGTTATATTGATGCTATTTATTGCTCTCATGAGGCCATTGGGCCCTATTACGTTGTCGGACCGGGAATTGCCATGCCACATGCCAGACCTGAGGAAGGTGTCAATAAGCTATCTTTAGCATTAACCGTTATTAGTAAAGGTGTTGAGTTTGGTTCTGAAGAAAATGATCCGGTCAAACTGTTGATTGTCTTGGCAGCGATTGACAGCAATAGCCATATTGAAGTGATTTCTCAACTTGCTGCACTATTTGATAATCAACAAGATACAGGGTTGCTGATGGAGGCTAAAAGTAAAGAAGAGATTCTTGCTGTTATTAACAAATATTAATTCACTATTTTTTTCTATGGGAAAACAGTATGAAAATTACAGTCGTTTGTGGAAATGGGCTAGGTACCAGCCTGATGATGGAAATGAGCATTAAAAGTATTCTGAAAGAGATGGGGATAGATGCCAGCGTTGATCATGTTGATCTGGGTTCAGCAAAAGCAACTCAAAGCGATATTTTTGTTGGTACAAAAGATATTGCAGAACAACTGGTTGCTCAGGCAGTCGATGGCAAAATTGTTGCGCTGGACAATATGGTAGATAAAGCTGCAATGAAAGCGCGTCTGTCCATGGCATTAGCCGAACTTGGTGCATTGTAACCGGAGGCTGTCATGGAATTCTTCCATTTTCTGATGAGTGATGTATTGTCAGAGCCTGCGATTTTAGTGGGATTTATCGCACTTATTGGTCTGGTCGCGCAAAAAAAGCCGGTGACTGAATGTATCAAAGGCACCATAAAAACCATTATGGGTTTTGTGATCCTGGGGGCCGGGGCCGGATTAATCGTCTCTTCATTGGGGGACTTTGCTGCAATTTTCCAACATGCTTTTGGTATTCAGGGGGTAGTACCAAACAACGAAGCAATTGTTTCCATTGCGCAGAAAAGTTTTGGCAAAGAAATGGCAATGATTATGTTCTTTGCTATGGTGATCAACATCTTGATTGCCCGTTTTACCCCGTGGAAATTCATCTTCCTGACAGGGCATCACACACTGTTTATGTCCATGATGGTCGCGGTCATTCTGGCAACAGCAGGGATCAACGGAACTATGCTGGTGGTTATTGGTTCTGTGGTTGTTGGGGTTGCTATGGTTTTCTTTCCGGCGATCGCCCATCGGTATATGAAGAAAGTGACAGGTTCTGACGACGTTGCCATTGGGCATTTTTCCACGCTCTCTTATGTTCTGTCCGGTTTTATTGGCAGTAAACTGGGTAACAAAGAGCACTCAACGGAAGAGATGAATGTACCGAAAAGCTTATTGTTCCTGCGTGATACGCCGGTTGCTATCTCTTTCACGATGGCAATTATTTTCATGGTCACTTGCTTGTTTGCCGGTGGTGATTTTGTGAGAGAAGTCAGTGGTGGAAGAAATAGGTTCATGTTCTCGCTAATGCAATCCATTACCTTTGCCGCAGGTGTATATATCATACTGCAAGGTGTGAGAATGGTGATTGCAGAAATCGTCCCCGCGTTTAAAGGAATTTCTGACAAACTGGTTCCGAATGCTAAACCTGCTTTGGATTGTCCGGTTGTATTCCCTTACGCGCCTAATGCGGTATTAGTTGGTTTCCTGAGTAGTTTTATTGCCGGTATCATCGGTATGTTTATACTGTATATATTGGGTATGACGGTAATTATTCCCGGTGTTGTACCACATTTCTTCGTTGGCGCTGCGGCTGGGGTTTTCGGTAATGCGACGGGGGGTCGCAGAGGGGCTATTCTCGGTGCTTTTGCACAGGGCTTGCTGATAACTTTTCTGCCTGTATTCCTGTTACCTGTTCTGGGGGATATTGGTATTGCTAACACGACATTCAGTGACGCTGATTTTGGTGCATTGGGAATTCTGTTGGGCGTTATTGTTCGTTGATTGGAACATCTGGAGTTTGGGGTTGAAACAGGGTTATTGGTGCCCTGTCTCGATCTCTATTACCAAAATATTAATGCAAACCATTCGACCATAATAAGCTTCAATCAGTGCTCATGCTGGTCTCGTGGTTTCTTAATTTTCTAAAAGCCTTTAGCAAAAGAGACGAAAATATTCATAAAAATGATAATTTAGCTTTGTATCAAGCCCTTTATTTTGATTTATCAAATTGTTTTCCATATATCAGTTTAGGAGAAAATTTAAGCGGAACGAAGATTAATTAAACAGGTCAGAGAGAAATACGTAATAATGAAATCGTGATTATTTATAGCAAAATATGGCCTATAGATTGAAGGTATTTTGGGGGGATATAAAGATCATAACCATTCTCTTTGCAAAATGTTCTTAATTCAATAGCTGAGTTAACCGATAGTTTCTCATAGATACTTTCGAAATATTTTTCCACAGTGCGATATGAAATTTTTATTTCGTCAGCAATATATTTATTGCTGACGCCACGGCAGAATAAAAAAATTACTACCCATTCTTTCTCTTTCAAAATATTGTTTGGTGGCTGAAATCTAATCGATATAGGAATATCATTCTCCATATAATGAGATACGGTAAAATTATGTATTTCTCTGGCGTGAGAAATTACGCCAATACACTGATTATTTTCATCCATTAATGGGTATTTATTACAGAAATAGGATGTAAATTGTTCGTTTTTGTTTGGAGAATAAGTGGTAAGAGATGATATTCGCTGCATATACTGTAAGACCTTACGATCATGTTCCTCAAAAAAGTGAGTAAATTTATTAACTGGTGTTAGTAATTCTTTATCGGTATATCCGATAACATTAAAGTTTTCAGGTAAATTATTAACTTTAATAAACATTGCATTTGCATAAATAAAGCGGAATTCCTTATCTTTTACAAACCATGGTTCTAAACTTTTATCCCACATATTAGTTAACTGAGGAGTAATAAAAGGGACTTTTTTACATCCTGATTGACTCATATTTGACCTTTATAACATTATTACCTTATAAAAATTTGAATAAATAGACGACATTTATAAGTAAGACAATAAAAACCTTTTTGGTGCATAGAGATCAAAACTATTTAGCCGGCAATATTCCTCCAGTTGTGAATCTGAACTAACTTTAAATTTATTATAAATCTTTCTTATGTATCCATCTATGGTTTTATCAGCAATATTAAGTAATTGGCTGAAATTTTTCTGGTACATAGAGATGAAAATCATTAAGGCGACAATATTCTTCCAGTTGTCGGTCGGAATTCACTCCAATTTTGCGATAAATACTTGATATATGAATTTCAAGGGTACGATAGGAAATATTCAGTATTTGCTCTATTTGTTTGCTGGAATATTTTTGTAGAAACAGGAAAATAATATCCCATTCATGTTGAGTAAAAATTTCAGATGGTGATTGGAACATAACGGATTCTGGTAATTTTCCATAAAACAGATGTGTTAGAGAAAAATCTTTTACTTTACCTGCATGAAATAGAGTTCCAATACAACTTCCTGAATCATTATAGAAAGGGTATAATTCAAATAAATATGAACAAAGAATTTGTCCTTTACCAAAAGGATGGGTTTCCAGTGAATATACCTTTTGCTCCAGTTCTTCTGCTTTTCGATCATGTGATTGAAAGTCTGCTTCAAATTCTGCTGTTGGAGCTGGAAGCTCTCTATCATATTTTCCTTCAATATTATAATTATGAGGTAAATTAAGGAGATCACAATAGGCTTTATTGGCATATATAAAGCACGATGTCTTATCTCTAATACCCCATGGATCGTTGCTTGTTTCTATTGTATTTATTATTTGTTGGGGGATGGCTATTTTATTGGTATTTTCCATCATTTTTATTGGTATTTTCCATCATCAAATCCTATTTATATAATTAATAATAAGTTTATAATTCTTTGCTTCCGAAAGATATAAATCTTTCAGGAACATAAAGATTAAATTTATTCTCTTTGCAGAAATCTTTTAATTCTATCTGTTGTGATAGATTAAATTTTTGGTAAATTGATTGAATGCAATCAACAACATATTCTGTACTCAGCATTAATTTTTCACTGATGCTTTCTTCATCTAATGAGCGAAGGGTCAGAAAAAGAACTTCCCATTCAGTTTGCGTCAATAAATCATTAGGTGGTGTGAACTCCAGTGTTGCTGGAGGGGTTTTTTCATAATAATAAGAAGCAGAAAAATTTTGAGTTTTGTACATATGAAAAGTGATACCGATACAACGACCATGATCATCGCAAAGCGGATATTTATCACAAATATAGATTTGCTTAGTTTTATTTTCTCCAAATGGATGAGTCTCCATTGAAGTTACTTTTTGCATAGTTTGAATAACTTTTTGATCCTGACGGTAATATTCTTCTTCATATTCTGCAATAGGCGAGGGTAATTCGGCTGTGGAAAGCCCGGTAATATCAAAATTTTCAGGCAAGTTGAGTAGTTGGTAAAAGGCAGGATTGGCATAGATAAATTTTGACTGGCAATCTTTAGCTCCCCAAGGTTCATTACTTCTTTCCCACATGCAAATTAATTGCGGAGTGATATTATTTTTCTTGTTTATTATATTTGACATGGCAACTCCTTAATTATCATTTAAGTAATTATCTGAAGAGTTTTTAATGATTCCACTTAAAATAACCTGATTATATAATATATTGCAACAGTTAATTCGTCAAAAAATAATATTTTTTATTTTTACCTATATGTGTTAGTTAAATGATTTATTATTTGATATAAAAATACTTCCAGATGGATAATGTAACCATTAATACTATTTATAATTGGAATTATTTAGATATTTTTATGTTATTTTAATCTAATACTTAACATCCCTTGTTTATTTTCCTATTTTTCTTGTTTGTCGCGATCATATGGTGTGGTTTTAACTAACTTGAATATATAGTCATCATTGGTGTTGTTCTGACGGAAAAAACTAATGTCAGGTTGCTCTATACTGAGATGGCGGATCAGGAGATCAATTGTTCGGTTTGCTGAAATCAACACTGGACCGTATGAAGATTTACCGGGGTTTTGCAACACATCAATGATTCTTTTCACTAACTTATTCCTTGGCATGGATATTATTAGACAGATTAAGAATAGCCGTACGGGAAGATGAAATTATATCTATCTTATTGTTTTAAATAAAAAATAACAGAATGAACAACATGTAATCTTTAAATGTGTGAGTACACTCGCAAATCATATTTTTGTATAAATAATTAGCTGAAAAGGGGAATAATGAGTCATAATATATGGGTTTTTAAAAGTACCACTTGGCAGTGAAGGGCATTATTATGGCGACATGGGTAAAATTGAACGACGATTTAAAACATCGAACTTCGTATCTGGATGGTGTACTGCATCGTTTTGCACAAAAGAACATGTGTTAGTGTGACCAGCCAGTCATTTTGCTGCCCGCCGGATTTCTCCGGCAGAAAAATAGAGCGATGGAATGTTTATCGATAGCCGACATGTATTACTACATCAACATCCTTCCTTGTGATTTGAACCAAAAATCAACCTGGCACAGATCCTTTTGTTAAAATGGTTGTTGAGCCTATCGCAGTGATTTTTGTTGATATTTTAAGCCAGCATGACTCATTTGTTGAGGGACGGTTAATTGAATCACTATTTTTCTTTTTATTGTGTGATGGTAAGAATAGGGGAGGGCTACCGGAGAGCAGACATTGGAAACTTATCTATTACACAGCTTGAACATGGATCAGGCACAGCAAAAGCAATTTCGTTCAGTCATCTGCCGCCATCCTGGTGCAGATTTAGTTACTATGGGGGATTTAGGGTTGGTTCCGGGTCTTAATCAGTTACAGATAACGCAGTGTGTTCAATGCGTTAAAGCAAAGAATATTTGGGATAGACCATAATGGGTCAACGAAAACATCTGACGCAACGCGAAGTGGAAAGTATGCTGGAAGTAGCAAAAGAGAGCTCTAATCGGGAGCGCGACTATTGTCTGGTATATATGAGTTTTGTTCATGGCTTACGTGTTAGTGAAGCTAGGTATCTACGGTTATCCGATCTGGATTTGGAAGATGGAAGTTTGTACATCCGGCGTTTGAAAGGTGGATTTTGTACAAATCATCCTCTTTTAGGCTATGAAATTCGGGCGATCAAGGCTTGGCTCAAAGTGCGTAAAACCTTTCAGGGTGCGGATAGCGATTGGTTATTTTTGTCACGTTACGGGAACCCGTTGACTCGCCAGCGCATTTATCAAATTATTAGCCAGTTAGGGCAACGGGCTAATATTTCTATAGGTTCGCACCCGCATATGTTGCGGCATGCCTGCGGTTTTGCTCTTGCAGATAGGGGGGTGGATACTCGGCTGATACAAGATTATCTTGGACACAGTAATATTCGCCACACAGTGCGGTATACCGCCAGTAATGCAGAGCGCTTTCACGGCGTTTGGAGTGTAAAAAGAAACCGGAGTCGGGAATTACACTTCGATTATGTCCCAAGGGCTTCTGCCTGTTCAGTTGAATAAATGGCTCTGATGTATGCGCCTGTTAAGGCGCATACATAAAAGCAATATTAATTAATGAGGAACAGTATTTGAAGTCAATTGAATTATCGCTTCATTTATGGTTCATCTCCGTGGATGAGGAGAACATACTACTGGGATCTCCAGTAAATCAGTAATATGGCCTTGATGATGTTATTTTATGTATCGAAATTACTCATCGATATGATTTCCTTCTTTTAACATTACAATGGCACGTAGCCAGACATCATGTGTTGAAAGAACAACCCGGCTTCTCCGGCTAAAATTGATGAATGCTTACATCAAAGAAATAAAGTAAAAATCCTATTCCCAATCTTGAAATACAACTCACACAGAAAGTTGAATATTGAGGAAGGGAAAGAAACGAAAGCTAATCAGTTAACCCCTGTTGCTAATGATAAACGGCATCTGGCGATATAACAGAACTTAGACAATTATTATTAAACAGTTGTCAGATAGCAAGGTTTTTTTCGAAAATACACGAAAAAATAAATCTATAATAAATTATTGGAAATATAGCACGGAAGAGTATCGAAAAATTAAGTTAAAAACAAAAAATTCAAAATGGAATCAGCTAACAGCTCAGAAAGACAATCTGCAATAAATAAAAAAATCTTTAACTCAGGTGGGTTCATATGATAATGTGCTGATTATTAGTAATTTATTATCACGTAGATGTTTCATTTGTCTATTTGGTCATTTCATTAATCATTGGATTTCATCCCAGGTAGATAAAAGAATAGATAGTATAGTCACCATGTACCAATATTCCACGATTAATCGCCTCCACCTCTGTTATTTATTGTATTCACATTTACATATTGTTGCAGAATATTACAATTTGACTAACTTTAAGCATAAGTATTGAATAGCTTCATTATCGCCATCACAGTTCTTCGCAATTGGGTGATATTCTTGGTAGTTATCTGTTTGCTAATTCCTTGAACTGGAGATACTCAAAGAAAGATACCGGGAAAACTGTGCGTAATCTCAAAAAATTGCAATATTATACAGTGCAAATATTGAATAACAATTAATCATACTCCACACTAGTTGAAACGTTTCAGTTTTATTGCTTTTTCTTTTACGGTGGATTTTAACGCTTTTTTCTCAGTATTACTGAGACGATTCTATCTTCAGTGAGAGGGGAAAATTATGTTCCAGTTGGCTCTGCAAAATATCCACACTGGTGCAACTGCAACCAGTAAAGAGGATGCCATCCGTCAGGTGGCGGCCATGCTAGCCGCTAGCGGTAACGTCAGTGATGCTTATGTTGATGGCATGCTGCAACGCGAAAGGCAAATTTCGACCTACCTTGGCAACGGTATCGCTATTCCGCATGGCACGATCAATACCCGTGATTTGGTGCTGAAAACTGACGTACAGGTATTTCACTTCCCACAGGGTGTGGAATGGGATAAAGGCGCTATGTGTTATGTGGTCATTGGTATCGCTGCATGTTCCGATGAGCATTTGTCACTATTGCGTCAGTTAGCACACCTGTTGAGCGACGATCGCATTGCTGGGCAGCTAAAAGCTATTGATTCAGCTAAGGCACTGCGTAACTTGCTAATGGGAGAAGGCCAGCAAGCCGAGTTTAAATTCGATACCAGCCTGATTTCTCTGGATATTAATGCCGGCGATCTGATGACGCTACAGGCGTTGAATGCCGGGCGGTTACAGCAAGCGGGTGCGGTGGATACGACTTTTGTCAGCAAAGTGATTAACAGTAAACCGCTGGATCTCGGACAGGGGATTTGGTTGAACGACAGCCCTGACGGTAACTTAACCAGCGCGGTAGCCGTCAGCCGGTTATGCACGCGAGACAACGAACCGGTGGTGGTGATGTTGTTGACCGTTGCGGTTACCGACGATCAGCCGTTGAATGTGTTGAATCACTTGAGCAACCTGCTATTAGCACAAAAAGCTGAATGTTTGCTGAAGGCTGATGCACCGACGGTACTGGCATTGCTGACCAGTGGCGTACCAGAGCAAAGTGAAATGTTCAGCGGGGAGTTCATCGTGCTCAATGATCACGGTTTGCATGCCCGTCCAAGTACGGTGTTAGTCAACGTTGCCCGGCAATTCTCCAGCGAAATTACCATGATCAACCTTGATGGTGGCGGTCGACCGGTAAATGGCCGCAGCCTGATGAAAATTATGACGCTGGGTGTTAAAAAAGGTCATCGGCTTCACGTCACTGCCAACGGTGATGATGCACAGCAGGCGATAGCTGCCATTGGTGAAGCGATTGCTTCCGGTTTGGGTGAGAGGGCGGTGTAATGAAAACGTTGCTTATCGTTGATCCTTTATTAGGACTGGCCGGAAGCTATCTGGTGAAAACTGTCCTCAGTGCCGCTGCGGCGGAAAATGGGCTGATACTGACAGAAAATCCGGTTGAAGCCGATTTGGTGGTCGTGACCGGCGATACCATACCCGCCGATAACACCCTGAATGGCAAACGAGTTTATCTTGGCAACACGGAACAGGCATTGCATGTACCGGAAGAGTTCTTTCGGCAAGCAAAAGCTGACGCGAAGCCATATCAGATGCCGGCAACCGACCTGAGTTGTGACACAAAACGTATTGTTGCGGTTACCGCCTGTCCTACGGGGGTGGCACATACCTTTATGGCAGCCGAAGCCATCGAAACCGAAGCCAAAAAGCGTGGCTGGTGGGTGAAAGTGGAAACCCGCGGTTCAGTGGGAGCGGGTAATGTTATTACGCCGGAAGAGGTGGCAGACGCGGATCTGGTGCTGATAGTCGCGGATATTGACGTAGATCTGGCGAAATTTGCCGGTAAGCCGATGTACCGCACCTCAACCAGCCTGGCGTTGAAGAAAACGGTTCAAGAGTTTGATAAAGCATTGGTTGAAGCAAAGCCTTTCGAGCCGGAAAGACAAGATGCTAAAGCTGGGAAAGGGGAAGAGAGCACCGGCATCTATCGCCATCTGTTAACCGGCGTCTCTTATATGCTGCCGATGGTGGTGGCGGGTGGTCTGTGTATCGCGTTGTCATTTGCTTTTGGTATCACCGCATTTAAAGAACCGGGCACATTGGCGGCGGCGCTGATGCAGATCGGGGGTGGTTCAGCTTTCGCTTTGATGGTACCTGTGCTGGCAGGTTATATCGCTTTCTCAATCGCTGATCGTCCTGGTCTGACGCCCGGCCTGATTGGCGGCATGTTGGCAGCCAGCACGAACGCGGGCTTTATCGGCGGCATTATTGCCGGCTTCCTTGCCGGTTACACGGCGAAGTTGATCAGCACTAAAGTGACGTTGCCGCAGAGTATGTCCGCGCTAAAACCGATCTTGATCATCCCGTTATTCGCCAGCCTGATTACCGGTCTGATTATGATTTACGTTGTTGGTAAACCGGTCGCCGGTATTATGGCGGGTTTAACCCATTGGCTCTCAAATATGGGCACAACCAACGCGCTCCTGTTAGGTGCCATTTTGGGTGGGATGATGTGTGCCGATATGGGAGGCGCGGTAAACAAAGCTGCCTATGCGTTTGGTGTTGGTTTGCTCAGTTCGCAAACCTACGCGCCAATGGCGGCCATTATGGCAGCGGGAATGGTTCCACCGTTGGCAATGGGTGTGGCGACACTGATTGCCTGGAAGAAATTCGATAGCGTTCAGCGGGAAAGCGGCAAAGCCGCATTGGTGCTGGGCCTGTGCTTTATTTCCGAAGGGGCGATCCCTTTTGCTGTCCGTGATCCGATGCGTGTGCTCCCATGCTGTATCGTCGGTGGTGCGGTGACCGGGGCGATCTCTATGGCTGTGAGCGCACAACTGATGGCACCGCACGGTGGCTTGTTTGTACTGTTGATCCCAGGTGCTATCACACCAGTACTGGGTTATTTGATGTCAATTATTGTCGGTACACTGTTGAGCGGATTAGCTTATGCCGCGCTGAAACGTCCGGAGCCGGCCACAGCCAAAGCGTAAAAATAGTTTAATGAAAAGCCGAATTTTTCGGCAATTGTAAAAAAATACTCATTTAATCGTGACCTCATTCGCATTTTTGCTATTTTCCGATTGTTATTTGTCTCTTTAAATTAGATACAAATACATTCAAAAAAATGAAGAATAATTATGAGTCGTGGTCTGCTTAAAAAAGAGGGGGTTGCTCAGGCATGTCTGGCGCGTTATCTGCTAGGTGAGTGCAATGGTAACCGCTTGAAGACCATTGAAGAGCTGTCGTCTGACTATGCGTTGTCGGTTGGGTTGGTACAACTTGCATTAAAAAAATTGGAGAATTCTGGTGCAATTTGTGTGGATCGGCGGGGGCGTAACGGCAGTTACCTGGTCAGTCTGGATCACAAGGCGCTGTTAGCACATGCCGATATCGGTAACGTGGTTTGTGTGATGCCGTTGCCTTATACCCGATTGTACGAAGGGCTGGCGAGTGGTCTGAAAGCGCAATTTGATGGTATTCCGTTTTACTTCGCCCATATGAGAGGTTCAGACGCCAGGGTGGAATGTCTGCGTAACGGCATTTATGACCTGGCAGTGGTATCTCATCTGGCGGCGCAAACTTATCTGGAACAGCGTGATGTGTGCGCTGTACTTGGATTAGGCCCACATACCTATGTTGGGGCACATCAACTGATTTATCGCAAGGGAGGAGAACATAGCATCCGTCGTGTTGGGTTAGATCATCACTCTGCCGACCAGAAAATCATGACAGAAGTGTACTTTGCCGGGCAGGATATCACGTTGGTGAGTATCTCTTACCACGAGAGCCTGGACAAGGTAGCAAAAGGTGACATTGACGCCGTGATCTGGAACGTTAGCAGAGAATATGAACTGAGTTCCCGGGAGCTTATTGCGGTACCGCTCCATGGAAATCCGTTCTTTATACAAGCTTCTGAGGCGGTGATTTTAACCAGAGTTGATGACATTCCGATTCAACAACTTTTACGTACTACAGTGAATAAAACAGAGTTGTTGGCTCATCAACAACGTGTGCTGACAGGTCAACAGGATCCAAGTTATTAGTTTGAAATGGACGGAGTAAATGAAATGGAAAATCGACTGAATCTGCTCTGTCAGGGAAATGTCATCGATCAGGACATCTGCGATGGCATGTTGCAAGTTGTGACTCAGCTTGAGAATGATTGGGAAATCCCTGTCAGGAACGGGCTGGGTGAAATGGTAATAACACATATGGCAAATGCGTTGATGCGCTCGCGCCGGGGAGAACAAATCGGTTCAATGGATGCTGAACTGCTGATGGAAGTACGTCAATCTGATGCTTTTGCACATTTGCAGGCGATTAACGCTTCATTGCTGGCACAATTTGACGTGCAATTACATCCCTGTGAAGAGGGTTATCTGCTGGCGAACTTGTTTAGCCTTTGGGCGGCAAAAGATCAGGGGTAGCACGGCAACAGAGGTGACGGGAATTTTTTTTCCATCAAATATTCAAAAAAATGATGACTTAAACATTTATTATTTATTGCTTTGGCATTGATTGCTGTCAGGCGTACAAGGAGGTACAGCATGTTTATTAACGCACTCAAAAAACAAAATTCTGCACTGATTGAGACCGCCCATACATTATGGGTGCAAGGAGCTTTACTGCCTGATAGCTATGTTATTGACGTTGATCAGGTTTTGGAAAATGCCGGACGATTGCTTGCGGTAGCGAAGTTCTATGATATTGCGCTGTATCTGATGACTAAACAGATTGGGCGTAACCCCTGGTTGGCACATAAACTGATAGAACTGGGTTATCAGGGTGTTACTGCGGTGGATTTTAAAGAAGCCAGGATATTAATGAGCAGGAAGATCCCGGTTATCCATGCCGGTCATCTGGTACAGATCCCCCGTAATATGATCTCCTCAGTGATACAGCAACATCCGGAAGTGATCACGGTATTTTCTTTAGAAAAAGCGGAGGAAATTTCCTATCTGGCACAGCATAAAGGAAATGTGCAATGTATTATGCTGAAAATCTATGATGATCATGATCATTTATATCCCGGACAGGAAGCAGGTTTTCATTTATCGGCATTGAACACTGTTGTGCGACGCATTATGGCGATGCCCGGCGTAAAACTGATGGGATTAACACATTTTCCTTGCTTATTGTGGCAAGAGGTGCTGCAACAGACGCTGCCTGCACCGAACTTATTTACTTTGTTGAAAGCAAAAGAGATTTTACAGCGGGCAGGGGTTGAGGTAACACAGATAAATGCACCGTCGGCGTCAAGCTGTAGCACGTTGTCGTTACTGGCAAAATATGGTGTTACCCATACAGAACCCGGACATGCACTAACCGGAACAATCCTTGCCAATTTTCAGGGAGAACAGCCCGAACGTATTGCTATGCTGTATCTGACAGAAATATCCCATCGGTTTAACGGCAACAGCTATTGCTATGGAGGCGGTTATTATCGCCGTGGGCGAGCTCATAACGCGTTGATATTCATGCCAAATGGTCAAATTATATCCACTCACCTGTTACCGATGGATAACAGCAGTATTGATTACCACTTTTCCCTTAACGGTGAATTTCCGGTCGGCTGTGCTGTCGTGTTGTGCTTTCGCACTCAGATATTTGCCACCCGTAGTGATGTGGCGTTGGTCAGCGGCATCCAGTCAGGACATCCGGTATTGGAAGGGCTTTATGACAGCCAGGGAAATCGCATCCCTGCTAATGGGCAGTGCCCTCATGACTAAGCAAAACCGGTTTGATGCATCCGGCTATACCTATGCGCATGAGCATCTGCATATTGATTTATCGTCATTTAAAAACAACATTGACTGCCGACTAGATCAATACGACCTGATTTGTGATGAGATGAAAACATTGGTCAGCCTGGGGGTACGCAATATTGTAGAAATGACCAATCGTTACATGGGACGTAACCCACAGTTTATGCTGGATTTGATGCGGGATTCCGGCATTAATGTGGTGGTCTCAACTGGCTATTACCAATCTGCTTTTTTTCCTCAGCATGTGGCACACACCACCGCCCGACAACTGGCGGATGAAATGATCGCTGAGATTGAGCAGGGTATTGATGGTACGACGTTGAAAGCCGGGGTCATTGGGGAAATTGGTTCCAGCAAAGGGGCGATTACGCCTGATGAAGAGAAAATATTTCACGCTGCGGCTATCGCGCATTTGGAAACCGGGCGCCCTGTCTCTACCCATACTTCATTAAGCACGATGGGGCTTGAGCAATTGGCATTACTGAAAAAGCGGGGCGTAGATGCTGAACGGGTGGTTATTGGTCATTGTGATCTCAGAGACAATCTGGACAGCATACTGCGCATGATTGAACAGGGGGCCTACATACAGTTCGACACAATTGGCAAAAACGATTACTACCCGGATGAAAAACGGATTGCCATGTTACAGGCACTGGCCCAACGCGGTCTGCTTAACCGCGTCATGTTATCGATGGATATTACCCGTCGTTCCCATTTGAAGGCTAATGGCGGCAATGGATTTGAATATTTAATCAGCACTTTTGTGCCGATGTTAAGCAATGCCGGATTAACGCAGATAGAAATTGATTTGATGTTACGTGATAACCCTGCTGTATTTTTCAAATAAAGGAAAAACATATGAGATTTGTTATTGGAGGACAAATTGAGAAGGAAAAAATTGCTGAAACCTTACGCCGCCTGGCTGGGGATAAAGTCTCATCCATTACTTTAATGGGCGACATTGATGCCGCTATGGCCCTTAAGAACGGCAATGCCGATTACTACCTGGGTGCCTGTAATACCGGTGGGGGCGCTTTGGCAATGGCGATTGCCATCGTGGGTATTGATCAATGCGTCACCATCAGTATGCCGGGGAAAATCCTGCCTGATGAAGAAATTATTGCCCATATTAACGCTGGGAAAACTGCGTTTGGTTTTACCGGTCAGGATATAGACGCTGTTATTCCGGTGGTTATCAGGGCTATTTTTTCTTCATAAGGACAGGAAGATGGAATATGAATTTTTCACACGTTTAATGGAAATTGATCCGTTTAAAGCCGGTTTGCTGGCCGTTATTGGTGGAATATCCACCATGATGGCTAACCGTGGTATTGCGGTGTTTCATGACGGGTTGCGCCCTTTAATCCCGGAACATCTTGAAGGACGGATGAATCGTAAGACCCTGGCTGCGACCAGTTTTGCGTTAAGTTTTGGCCTGGTTATCGGTTTTGGTATCCCGTTCTCGCTGACGGCACCCATTATTCTGGTGCATAGCCTGTTGCTGGGAACCGACGTCATTGGTACTTGGTGCGCAAACAGTAAAAAAGGTTTCATACTTTCTGGTGTCTTGGGGGCGCTGTATGCCGTCGCTTTGATGACAGGTTTACGATCTGTTGTCGATATCTTTGCCCATTTGCCGGTTAATTTCATGAATAACCTGAGTAAAGTGGGCGATCCCATTGTTGCCTGCTTCGCGTTGTTTCCTGCCGTTGTTGTGGCCTATCAGTACGGATATGGTAAAGGGATATGGGTACTGATTGCGACATTGGTGGGGTATGTCGCGACGAAAGCGATAGGCTCACTGAGTTTTGGCGGTTCCCTGGATAAACCGGTACAACTGGATCCTAACGGGATAGCGTTGCTGATCTCGATGATTGTGATGTTCTACTTTGCCATGAAAGAGCGTGCGCCCAAAGCAGGAGATGGGCCGGATCCGGCTAAAGGCGCGAATGAGATGCTGGTTGGCTTGTTTTCCACGCGGATCCAACGTATTCAAAACAACATCTGGTTACTGGTACTCAGTGGGGGTTTAACTGCGGTAGCGGCCTCGATGTCACTCAGTTTATTGGCAGAAGGCCCTGTATCACTGCAACTGATGGCTCAGGGTGAAGGGGCTAACGCCATGTTGGTAGCGCTTGCCAGGGCGATCAGTTTTGTTCCGTTAGTGGGGATGACGGCAATTGCCACCGGGGTTTATAGCCCGGTCGGCATGAAGTTCGTGTTTGTCGCTGGATTAGTCACGAATAACCTGTGGATTGCCTTCATTGCCGGCAGTGTGATTATGTTTATGGAAATTAAACTACTGGCAAAAATTGCTATCTGGCTGGATAAATACCCTGGCGTAAAAGCCTGTGGCGACCATATTCGTACTGTCATTACCCGTATGTTGGAAGTTGCGTTATTGGTAGGGGGAATGATTGCTGCCAACGCTATCCTGCCGGGAATGGGATTTATGGTGGTAGCGGGCATTTACCTGCTCAACCGTACATCTAAACGTCCTTTGGTTGAAATGGCGATTGGGCCTATCGCAACGATTATTGTTGGTATTTTAGCCAATATTATCCATTTGATAGGCATCGGTTAATTGAATAGATCTCCCCCTTATTTTGCGATGAAAAAATAGAGGGGAGAGCCGGAGAGCAGATATTGAACACTTATCCATTACATAGTCTGAATATGGCGCAGGCACAGCAAAAACAGTTTCGTTTGGTTGATATTATCTGCCGGCATTTTCCCGGCGCAGACTTCCTTACCACGGGAGATTTAGGGTTGGTACCGGGGTTGAACCAGCCACAGATGACACAGCGGGTTGAACGGGTCATTGCTGGTTTCTTTTCAGTCGAGGCTGCCGTGTTGGTGCAAGGGGCGGGAACCGGCGCAATACGTTGTGGGTTAGCGGCATTACTCAACGCGGGCGATACCCTGCTGATCCATGATGCGCCGTTATATCCCACGACAGCGATGGTTGCTGAACAGATGGGATTACATCTTATTCGGGCGGATTTTAATCAACCAGAACAAATACGGACTGCGATTTTGCAACATCGGCCAGTGGCCGGACTGGTACAGCACACGCGGCAGAAAATTGATGATTCTTATGAGCTGGTGGCTGTCATATCGCTGCTGAACTCGGCGTCACTGCCGGTTCTGGTTGACGATAATTATGCTGCTATGAAAGTGGAACATATCGGTTGTGAATGTGGTGCTGCGTTATCGACTTTTTCCAGCTTTAAACTGTTCGGCCCGCAAGGTGTCGGTGTTGTGGCAGGTCAACAAGTGCTGATAGACAGCATCCGGCGTAATATGTATTCCGGCGGAAGTCAGGTACAGGGATTTCAGGCGTTAGAAGTATTGCGTGGACTGGTATTTGCGCCAGTGATGCATGCGGTACAGGCTCAGGTTAATGAAACGCTGGTCATTTGGCTTAATCAGGGGGTCATACCGCAGATAAAACAGGCTCTTATCGCAAACGCACAATCGAAAGTATTGCTGGTGGAATTTTATGAAGAGATTGCAGAACAGGTACTTTGTTTTGCCCATCAACTCGGTGCACTGCCTTATCCGGTAGGTGCTGAATCAAAATTTGAAATACCGCCTTTGTTTTACCGGGTGTCCGGTACATTCCGTCAGTCTGATCCCACATTAGAGAAACGAATGATAAGAATAAATCCCAATCGAAGTGGTGCGGAGACGGTAATGAGGATTCTGAGTCAAAGTTGTGCGCAGGCCGTCGCCTTGCTGTAGGTAATAGGCTAAAGTAAGCAGAAGATTATTCTGGACACAGAGTAACATCCGCCGCAATGGGCGGTATATATCGTCAGTCATCCAAAACGCTTTCAATATGTTTTGTCGGCATAAAACTTTATCGTTTGAGGGAGTAGAAAAATCTGTGATGCCATTATTGTATTCCTGATTATTACTGCAATGATCAATAGTTTGGTGAGAAACAGCTAATAGTAAAATCAACTACTTATAATAAGAAATGACCTATAGACTCAGAATATCTTGGTGGGATATAGAGGTCATAACCCTTTTTTTTGCAAAGTAACCTTAACTCCAAAACCGATGTGACGGAAAATTTCTCATAAATATTTTCAAAATGTTTTTCTACAGTACGGCATGAAATATTCATTTCAGTGGCTATATCTTTATTACTAATACCACAGCAAAATAAAAAAATAATTGTCCACTCTTTATCTTTCAATAAATTATTGGGTGGTTTGGGGCAGATAGATATTGGTATATTATTCTTAATATAATGAGATATGGTAAAATGATCGATTTCTTTGGCATGAGAAATGATTCCGATACATTGATTATCCTCACTCATCAATGGATATTTTTCACAAAAATAGGATTTAGGTAGTTGACCACGACCTTGAGGATAAGTACCAATAGATGATACTCGTTGCATACACGCTAAGACTATGCGCTCATGTTCTTTAAAATGGTGAGCAAAACCACTAACGGGTGTTGGTAATTCTTCATCAGTATATCCTATAATATTAAAGTTTTCAGGTAACTTATTGGCTTTAATAAACATGCTATTTGCGTAAATAAAACGAGATTCCTTATCTTTTACAAACCAAGGATCAGAGCCTTTATCCCACATATGTGTTAACTGAGGAGTAATAAAGGGGACTTTTTTAGATTCTGATTGACTCATATATATCCTTTAAGGAAATTATTTTTTAAAAATTATTGAACATAAATACTTATTAAAAACAAGGAGAAAATTCCATAGAGCTATCTATTCTATCAATAAATAATGAACAAAGGTAGTATATATAAACAGGGAAGTAATACGTAATCTAAGACAATAAAAATTTTTCTGGGATATAATGATTGAAATTATTGCTCAGACAGTATTCTTCCAGTTGCCGACTAGAATTTATGCCTATTTTACAATATATTCTGGTCATATGCGTTTCAACCGTATGATAGGCGACATTCAGTATTTTTCCAATCTGTTTCCTGGAGTGCTTCTGTAAAAAAAGAAAGATGATATCCCACTCGCGTTGGGTAAAAAGATCAGTCGGTGGTTGGAGTATAATGGATGATGGTAGTTTTTCATAATATTGACATAATTGGGTCAATGAATATTCCTTAGCTTTCCACAAATGGTACATAATTCCCATACAATTACCATTGTTATGATAAAGAGGTAATTTTTCACAAAAGTAGGATGACTGAATTTGCTCTTGCCCGAATACATGAGTTTCAAGTGAACATACTCTTTGCCCTTTTGTCATGACATTTTTATCGTGAATAATAAACTCTTTTGCAAATTCAGCACCATCCCAAGGAAGCTCATGATCATAAAGCCCTTCATAATCAAATGATTCTTTAAAATTGTGAATAAATTTTTTTGTCGCTGAATTACCATAAATGAAATTTGAAGAACTATTTTTTATTCCCCACGGCTCATTGCTCATTTCCATTGTGTTAATAATCTGCGGTGATATTGTATAGTCCTTCTTCATGTTAAGAAAAACTCCTTTTTAATCTATAGGTTAAGAAACATCTTACTTTCTGGATGCACAAATCTTTCTGGTACATAGAGATCATAATCATTCATTCGGCAATATTCTTCTAATTGATAACTGGAATTAACACCAATTCTTCTATATATCCGTAAGATATGCGTTTCAACAGTGCGATAGGAGATATTCAACATTTTGCCCATTTGCTTACTGGTATATTTTTGTAAAAGAAGGAAAATAATATCCCATTCCCTCTGAGTAAATAAATCAGTTGGTGGTTGAAACATAATAGATGCAGGGAGTTTTCCATGGTATAGACGGGTTAATGAAAAATCTTGAGCTTGCCAACCGTGAAATATAATTCCCATACAATTCCCATCTTCTTTATAAATAGGGTTTTTGTCAAAAAAATAGGATGACAAAATTTTTTCTTTTCCATATACATGTGTTTCAAGTGAACATATTCTATCTTCTCTTTCCATCACTTTTTTATCATGGAGCATGTATTCTTTGGCAAACTCAGCACCATCCCAGGGAAGTTCATCCTCATAATGGCCTTCATAATTAAACGAATCTGGAAAGTTTTGGAGATTTTTAAATGCCTGATTACCATAAATCCAGCATGAATTTATATCTTTAATTCCCCAAGGATCATTACTTTGTTCTAATGTATTAATGATTTGGGGTGAAATTGTTAATTTACTATTCATAGTGTCATTCCTCTTTTGCTAGTCTTAAAATTTGATTGTTGATATTTAAGTTTATTGTCAATCTAATTCTATGCTACCAATAGTGACAAATCTTTCTGGAATATAAAGATCAAATTTGTTTTCTTTACAGAAATCGTTTAATTCTTCATGCAATGGCAAATCAAATTTTCGGTAAATTGACTGAATATGATTAACCACACTTTCTGTACTTATCACTAATTCTTCACCGATACTCTCTTCATCCAATGAACGAAGGGTTAGAAAGAGAACTTCCCATTCAGTTTGCGTCAGCGTGTCATTAGGAGGTACGAATTGCAGTGCCGACGGAGATGTTTTTTCATAATAATAGGCAACGGAAAAATTTTCAGTTTTGCACATATGAAAAGTGATACCAATACAATGGCCCTCTTCATCACAAAGTGGATATTTATTACAAAGATAGGTTTGCTTAATCTTATGTTCTTCAAATGGATGAGTTTCCAATGAAGTGACTCGTTGCAGGGTTTGAGTAACTTTCTGATCCTGACGGTAGAACTCTTCTGCATATTCTGCAATAGGAGAAGGCAATTCATCGGCAGAAAGCCCGGTAATATCGAAATCTTCTGGTAAATTGAGTAGTTGATAAAAAGCGGAATTGGCATAGATAAACCTTGATTGGCGATCTTTAGCTCCCCAAGGTTCGCTGCTTTTTTCCCACGTGTGAATTAATTGTGGGGTGATATTATTGGGTTTGTTTTTTATATGTTGCATTGTGACTCCTGAATGATTATTTCAGCCGTTATCTGCAAGGTCTGCCTGCTAATTTATACCTTCATTATACTTAAAATATCTTGGTCACATAATATAATATAATAACTTGCGCGTCAAAATACATATATTTATTAATCAAATATTATTATTATTTTATATTGGGATTTTAATTTTGAGTAAATATAACAAATAATACTATTGCATATAAAAACATTTTATAATGATTAATAATCAGATAAATTAATGAATTTTATTTTTCAGTTATGAGTAATTAAGTGACATGTATCAAGAATTTTCTGTCATAAACCGGGGATGGAGAGAGCTACTCTTATAACGATGACTTGTAATAGGATGAAAGAAAAGGTGTTATTTCTGGGCCAGAATAATGCGAAAAAAATAGTATTTTATTGAAATAATGTGCGATTAATTAAAGAATGTTTCTTAAATAGAGTCTGCGAGATATTGTAATTCGATAAGGTATATTTAGAAATTATCAGCACAATCAACTATATGAGCTTTTTAACCCAAAAATCAGGTTTGAATTTTTTGGTTGTTGGAATAACTAAACTTAAATAAAATTAAGGTTAGGTAAATTCTGCTTAATTTAATTTTTGAAGAATAATGAAATAAAAAACTTACTTAAAATGGTATAGCTACAAGATATAAAGTTGTATTTAAAACTCCACTTAGATATTTGTAACAGCTTTGTACTTTGCTCCACTTCTGATGATTTTGTATCAATGGCTTTTGCCTTTAGGGAACAGATGAGCAATTGCGTGATGGGCAGCTATAAGAAGCAGGATAAGGTTACAGACCGGGATTAATATGGTGTGCAGAATTTCTCTTTGTCAGAGAAGAAAGCGGGAAGTATTTAGCTCGAGCCGTCGATATTGGTGTTTACGAATATTCTTTTTCTTTATATTTCATCGCAGGGTGTTTGATATTAAAATCTGCAAAAAATAGACATCTGGACACTAAAAAGTTAACTATTACGAGGCGGATTCGACTAAAAGATCAATTAAATAAACTAGGGGGAGAAATAGGGAATAATGAAATCGATTATTTATAATAAAAAGTGACCTATTGGTTGAAAATATCTTGGTGGAATATATATATCATAGTCATTTTCTTTACAAAATATCCTTAATTCAATTGATGAGCTAATTGATAGTTTATTATAGATACTTTCAAAATATCTTTCCACGGTATGGAATGATATTTTCATTTCATCAGCAATACATTTATTATGGATGCCGCGACAGAATAAAAATATTATTGCCCATTATTTTTATGCCAATATATTGTTAGGTGGCCTAAGTCTAATGGACATAGAGGTATTATTCATCATGTAATGAGATGCCGCGAAATGATCTATTTCTTTAGCGTGAGAAATAATTCCAATACATTGATTATCTTCATCCATTAATGGATATTTATTACAAAAATAGGATTTAAGTTGTTGACCATTGCCTTGAGGGTAAGTACCAATAGATGATATTCTCCCATGTATTTGTTAACTGAGTGGTAATAAAAGGAACTTTTTTACATCCAAATTTTTTCATGTATAGCCTTTAAAAAATTATTGAATATAACTATAATATTTTCAAATAAAAATACATTCCAGTAAGACTGATTATTTTTTCCATTGATCATGGACAAGGGCGGCATATATAGGCCGGGAATAAATACGTAATTTAATATAATAAAAATCTTTCTGGTATATAGTGATTGAAGTTATTAACCTGACAATACTCTTCCAGTTGCTGACTGGAGTTAATCCCTATCTTGTGATATATCCGAGCCATATAAGATTCAACGGTACGATAGGCAATATTCAATACTCGCCCAATCTGTCTTCTGGTGTTTTTCTGTAGAAAGAGAAAAATAATATCCCATTCACGTTGAGTAAAAAGATCAATCGGTGGTTGGAGCATAATGGAGGCGGGGAGTTTATCATGATATTGATGCAGATGAGTTAATGAATAATTTTGGGCTTCCCAGCCGTGATATATGACACCCATACAATTTCCATCTTCATGATAAAAAGGCGATTTTTCGAAAAAATAAGATGACAGAACTTGCTCTCTTCCAAATATATGTGTTTCAACTGAGCATATTCTTTGCTGTTTTTCTATCACTTTTTTATCATGCTTAATAAATTCTTCTGCAAATTTAGCGCTATCCCAAGGGAGTTCATTCTCATAAAACCCTTCAAACTCAAATGCATTTGAAAAGTTCTGAAGAAATTTTAATGCCAGATTGCCGTAAATAAAACATGAATTTTTATCTTTGATTCCCCAAGGTTCATTACTTGCTGCCAGTGTGTTGATAATTTGAGGTGATATGGTGATGTGATGACTCATATTACAATTCCTTTTTCCCCAGTTTTCGAGCGTCAATCTTGATATGTTTGAGTTGCGTAGCTAGTTTAATACTTTATTGCCAGGAAAGACAAATTTTTTGAGAAAATAATAATTATGGCTGTTTTTATTACGAGAATTGTTTAATTATAGATGTCATTGTAGATTAAATGTCTATTAAATTAGTTGCGAAGTGATATTGTTTGGTTCTTTTATTATATTTAAGATAGTAAAGCCTTAATGTTGCTCCAATCCCAATAAAAATACTGCGATATATCAATTCAAATTCGCTATCCATTGTCTTTATTTAGGAAGGTAACAACGGCAACCGAGATCAGTTGCCGTATTGAAAATTGCTCCTGATGGCGGGAGATCATTAGCGGATCCAGATATAAAATAGTCTGACTTGTGAATTTCTCCATAATATAATAAAAGTTCAATTTGGTGACAGTTATTCACAGATTGCGACAGATAGGATTAATTGATCTTGTAACTTAAATTGTGTAATTTCCTGTTTTTGAGATGTTTTCGATTCAAAAATGTTGAGCCACTTATTGCTGACAATGATATAAAAATAGTTAACCTTCTAAATCATAAGAACGCCGCATTATTCTTTTTCTGAACTAGACTTTGAGTGGTATGAATTGCAAAAGGATTATTTTTAAAATAATTCAATATATTGCTTATAAAATAATATTACTTAAGGGGTGTATATGAATCACAAGAATAATTTTAAGGCTTTTTCTATTAGTGATAATGCGAATGTAGTCAGTCAGGAAAAATATGAAGAAAACCAGAGTTTGCAGACTGGATTTACACCGGATAATGTTCCCACACACTTGTTAAATAAGGGGAACCACTAAAAACTTTTCACAGCCACAAAATTGAGTAAAATGTAGACACAACACCTCTCTGCAAGGTAGCGCCGTCATGATACCGCCTCGTTCTGCTTTAAAAAAAGACAAGCTGGCATCCGAATATCACCGTCGAAAAATCGATGAATTAGGTGATCCGCTGCTTGTTCTTGATAAGTATGTTGATTTCTCGGCACTGGCTGACACCATAGACCGTGTCGCACCACGCATTATTTCTCCCAAAGGGGGACGCCCGCCATTCCCGACTGAGGTGATGGTTCGCATCATTATCCTGAAACATTTCCATCATCTTTCCGATGAAAAGATGGAATATCAATTGCTTGACCGAATGAGCTGGCAACGTTTTTGTCGCCTGACCAATGTTATTAATATTCCAGACCGTAACACGATTTGGTGTTTCGAAAAACGGATTGGGCAGGAAGGAGCCAGCGCGTTGTTTGAAGAGGCGAAGCATCAGCTTTCGGCACAGGGATTCATTCCCAGAGGGGTCAAATCATTGATGCCAGTTTCTAATTCTGGTATGTGATGAAAAAGCGATGAGTTTATTTTTTCCCCTGAAAAAGCAAGAAAAAGTCATACACAATAAAGTCATTTATTGATGAGTGCAAAATTGATCTTATTTTTTGTATTGAAAGTTTTTAGAGGTTCCCTATCATATATAGCTAATGCTATTGATTTGATGCCAATGTGATTCTATTATTACCTTAGCGGCATATTTATCGGTGAGAGGGGGTTACATGCCAACAAGATTGGTAGATCCTGGAAAGGTTAATGCAGTTTTCGCTCATTTGAACGAGAGCTCAGATAATCACACCCTCTATATTGCGTTATCTAAGGGTATCGATATTACCGATCAGATAAACGGATTGGCACTGGCTCCGGGTTATCGTATGGTTCGCGTTGATGGGCGCTTTGGTGATCGAATTAATCAATCTCATTTTGAACTGGCGCTGCTTAACGATGTGTCTCAAGAAGTCGTTTATTATAACAGGGTTATCATACAGCCTGATGTAGTATTAAATTGTCGCCCAGTAACACAAATTCTTGTTTGGCGTATTCTGAAGCGTGAACACCGAACGATTTTGCATGAACTGGCTGGTCAGGTGTTCTTCGGTTACTTGCTCGAATCTTATAATGTGATCGTGTCAGATATGAATCAGACTCATGACGGCATTTCTTTTTGGCAGGCCCGTATGTATGACGCTCTGGCGTATAAGATGCATGTTTATGCTTACGATATGATCACATGTGAGTTGCATAAAATTTTGTCTGATGAGGAAATTGCTAGCAAAGAGTCGTGGTTATGGGGAGATCCTGAACACTATCAAAACAGACTGGCAATTATTTCAAAAAACGAATTACCTATTCAATAAACCTGCCACTGTGCGGGTTTTTTCATAGATATACCCATGCTCTGCGCCATTGGCTTATACTGATAAAGCGTATATTATCATCTAAAATGTACGCCAATGGCGCACTAAAACATGATATTTATAGAGACCTATATCTTCACTGAAGATTGTAAAGAGTTGTTAAATGACGATGAATATCATGAATTTCAGCAATATCTCGCAGACAATCCTACTGCTGGTGATGTTATCCAACACACTGGTGGCTTACGTAAAGTCAGATGGGCATCTAGAGGGAAAGGTAAGCGGGGTGGTGTGCGCATTATTTATTACTATAAAGTAGATGTCTCACACATCAGGCTGTTGCTGATTTATAAAAAAGTATCAAGGATGACCTTAGCGAATCAGAAAAGAAAGTCTTGAGAGCACTAAATGAGGGGTGGTAACAATGGATAGTAAATTATTTTCCAAGCTAACTGAAAGCATGACACAGATGAACGAAATTATTAATGGCGAACGTGCTGCCTCTCGTGAAACTCACGTTGAAGCAGTAAAAGTAAAGAATATTCGTCAGGCAACCGGTTTAAGTCAGACTGGTTTTGCTAAGTTAATTTCCGTTAATGTTGGAACTTTGCGAAATTGGGAGCAGGGAAGGCGTGAACCAACTGGGCCAGCAAAAGCATTGCTTAAAGCAATAGAGAAAGATCCGGTTCATGTTTTAAAGGCATTATCTATGTAAATAGAACGCATCGAAATTCCTAAGCCCCGCTAAAACGAGGTTTTTTTTTGCTGGCTGCTTTCACTTCCAGTACCTTGATGGTATTGGAGTCTACCAGACCGCCGCCCAAATATTTATCGGTGTGTACCTTATAAAATCCCGGTTCGGTGATATTGTCGGGACGGGTGCGGGTACCTGTCTCATGGCCAACGATGAAATAACCCCGCTTGAAGTCACCCAGACCGATCACATCATCTGGCATAAATTCGAGATAGTGGACAGGCAAACCCAATAGCATATCGGGATCACCCGCCTGTAAACGTTCCCGCCAAATATAATCCCCATTACCGTTTTTGAGTTTTTGCACTTTAGCAGCAGTATTAGAGTTCATTACCCAAACCGCATTTTTGCGGTATTTATTGCGGAGTTTAAATTTCAGGTCAATCAGGCTATCTGCTATCTGCTATCTGCTCAGGTACTTCTATTTTTTGTAATGTCCCGAAAGTACGCGCTGGATCACTTTTGGTATCACGAGGATAAGTTAAAAAGCCTTTAACTTTCTTAGCGCCGTCACCACTGACCAGATCCGTTTCTTCGGTATCGACAAAAGTCTCCCCCATTTCCGTTGTTAACCAGCCTAATAATGTCTACGTCACTGAAATCTAAGATTTCCTGTGTGGTTTTTGGATAGGCTCAGATAGGGAATAGCTTAATGCTGACTTCTTCCAGCTTTGGCGTACTGGTTTCGGTGCGAGCTTTACCTTCTTCTTCGTGATTGATTACCGTATTGCCCACAGAAACAAGCTGTTTGTATTCGTTACTGTATGTGGTTTTAATAGCACAGATCTTACGCATCACTGATTCATCGGTCAGTTGCTGCATGATTTGCTTATTCAGTTCAGGGATGACGGTATAACCACCATCAGCCGGAACGCTGGTAAACAGTGAACGGGTTTCCCCTGTCAAGATATAGTGACGTAACTCATCATTACTGACTGCTTTATCACCTGATACGGGTTTACCTGCCTGTGAGCGCTCCTCATCAGCGATAGCCTCATAACGGGCCATTTCAGCATTCAGGGATTCGGACTGACTGCGCAATTCGTCAAACTGTTTCGTTGTCGCTCAGTGAGCGCTTTTCGTCTTCTGCTTTAGTGAGAAGGGGGCGCATTTGATGGGGCAGATCAGCTTTTTGCTGGCGCAATTCAAGTAATTTTTTCATGATGTTTTGCGATTGGTTTTTATATGCTTAAAACACTATTTAACATCATGATAAATAATAAAAAAGCCTCTATGTTTCAGAGGTTAAACATAGGAAAGCATGAGGGCGGAATATTTACCAAAGTTTTCATTCACAAAATGATAAATTTTTCACATAAGTTGTTGGTGACATCCACGATATTTTATCACATGTTAAATAACCCTCATTTTTTAACTTATAGCTAACATAAAAAGATATCGGAAAACTAACGATAAATGATGCAATCATCAGCATGCTCAGGTACTTAACAATCAACTTGTTAAATTTAGGCAGCCTATCAAAGATAAAGAAAAAGATAGAGCCTGATATAGAATAAAATAATAGAGGAAAAGACATAAAACATATGACAACTGTGCTAGAAAATATTATCTCATCTTTCATTAGTATTAATGAAACAACAGAATTAATAACTAAGCACATCATAAATGTCACTATTAATAACAGTATTAGTCCTCCTAATGCTTTAAAATATTTATTATTCACCTCAACCTTCCTAATCCATTAAAAAAATATTGTAAGTCTGCTGCTGGTGTTCTTGGTTTGCTTTTCATTGCTTCTTTTAAAAACGCTATTAATTTTTCACTTATTCCATATTTTTTGTCAAGAATGTCTAAACCATAAGCTACCAAAATACCAGTAACCAAAACTATTCCAGCAACAGCGACAATACTGCCACCTAAAATAGCTGTAGCAGTTAAAACTGTACCTACAGCCCAAGAGGCAACAGCGATAATAGCTGTCTTAGCCATATCCATTGTTATGTTGCCGATAAAATCGGCTAAGGTATATTCATCCTTAAAAATACTTTCTATCACTCGGTAACCAATAGAAAAGATAATACAGAATTTAACACCTTTGACAATACTTGAATTAAGACCTTGCTGGCCTATCCCCATTGCTAGCATTTTAGGGTGATTGGCACCGTATCGTGTTCCCCTGACAAAGCGTCTAAGACCTGCATGTCCCGACAGGTGAATATACCTATTTCCGTTTTCTCCTACATGTATTGTCGCGGTGATATTTAACCTCTTAAACTCTCTACAAACTTCATAGAACCCATGTAAATCATAGATACTTCCGGCATAGGTAGAAACAGGATCTGTGACAGAAAATACATACGACATAGGATTTTTTTCTTGTTTTCCTCCTCTATGCCTCTTGTAAATGCTTCTCCGTCATATGGATTCGGTGAACGAAAAGGATTTATATCTTTAATAATGCTTTTGGCTTCTGATAACGTAAGAACAATATGGTATTGAGTATTATCACTTAATGCCTTTTCTAATCCTACGGCATCAAAAAATTCATGTTGAGGCTTTAGCTGATTAATCCCCACATTACCCCTTAAAAAATCCCCCATGTAACCTTCCACACTGGGATTATATTTTTTATATGTCATACGCCTTCCTTACATCAGTTTAATATTACTTATTCTGACATCTTCGTTTATATAATAAACAGGGTCAACAAAAATAATTTAACTCTTATCAGAATGCTCCCTGAACCCGACAAACTGATAATGCCCCCTGGCTTCATCCAGTGCTTTTATATTGCCGTTTGCGGTATTGTGTTCACCGGCTAATTAAAGACGCGATAACGGTTTGCCAATATCATAAATAGAGTGGTATTAATGCGGGCCATCTTGTTCACATCATTACTCGCGGCATGGGATAACCAGCGATAAAAATGCGAGGCGTGTGCCTGTAATTTTTCCCTTCTTATGGGCTGGGTAAACTCAATGCCATTATGGTTCATTCGTCAGTGTTCAGGTTGGTGAGGCTTAAACATCTTCGTCGATAAATTATAAACACCATTACTAAAGCTGATGATTTTCCTGAGCTGCCCTCTGATAACAGGGAATTGCAATTTCATTGTGTTAATCGCGTTGTTGATTCCACTAAGTGTTTAGTCCAAATATCTAAAGATTCAGTGTGGAATGTTAAACAGAGGGAGACTCAGGAAGAGGTTATAGACGTGTTACGGAAACAGTACAGGAAAATTAGCGAGCCGGAGATGCTGACTGAATTTACGTATATTGACAAAAGTTACATAAAAAGCTTACATTTATTACATGGATATAACAATAATTTCACGTATTGACCAAAATGCTTATATTTAAGTCAGATTACCCTGAGAAAGGCTAATCTCGTGGTTAACTATTTTTCCATGCCATCCCGCATGGATATTTATTCTGCACTGTTTTGTGCGCCCTGGAACAGTTCGTTTTATCATTGATTTTTTAAATAAATCAGTGACCTGAGCGGTTGCTCTAGTCCATATAAGCGGTTTCCAGGCTGGTTTTGTAAAGAAAAGATCAATGAAATTGAGCTCACAGAGGAAAGTAAGTAATGGACGTATCCGCGCGTAAAAAGTTAGTGTCTGAATACCTGTGCAAACTTGCTGGTAAGCAAGATTTAGACGATTCAGTCAATATTTTCGAAACCGGCTTGGTTAACTCCTTGGCCGCTATCCAGTTAATCTCCTTTCTTGAAAAAAACTTCAAAATTAAGGTTGAAATCGATGACCTTGATAATGCCAATTTTTCCAGCATTCAGGCGGTCTGCAACTTCTTAGACAGAAAGGTGGCGGTAAATGCTTAATCGCTTTTTGTCACCTTCGCAAAATGCGTGGTTACAGGCATTTGAGCAATTTTCAGCTATTGAAGTCGCTCCTTATGCCGATGAATGGGACTTGGAAGAAGCGACGCCCGTAAATGTTGTGCAAAAACTTGCGCATAACGGTTGGTTAGGTGGTTTAGCGAAAACTGAGAGCGGCGGTCTGGGGTTTGATGCCACGACTTTCGGATTGCTGAACATGGCCATCGGTGCCGGGAGCGGCTCGCTCACCGGTTTGCTGAATGTTCACTCAATGGTGTTGAAAACCATCGAGGATTGGGGTTCTCAAGATCAGAAACAGCGCTTTCTCGCGCCGCTGGTGAAGGGCGAAATCATTGGTGCCTTCGCGCAAACTGAAGTTTCCGCCGGTGGCGACTCTAAAAACCTGTCGACTAAGTTTGAAGAAGATGGAGATTATCTGAGGGTTAATGGGCAAAAAACCTGGATTACTTTCGCCCAGATCGCGGATCTATTTCTGGTATTCGGTAAATACCAGGGGTTGGATACCGCCGTATTAGTTCCCAAAAATACCCCAGGGTTAAAAGTGACCGCCAAGAAAAATATGCTGGGCTTTAAGAGCGCATATCTGGCGGTGTTGGATTTCACCGATTGCCGGGTTCCTAAGACAAATATTGTAGGAAAGCCTGGATTTGGACAAAACCTCATCTCTAACAACGCGTTGGACTTTGGTCGCATCAGTGTGGCCTGGGCGGCGCTGGGAATACAACAGGCGGCATTGGCGGCGTCTGCTCGCAGGGCCAACTCCCGCTCCACCTTTGGTTCGTTACTTGCGGACCAAGGCATCATTCGCGGTTACCTGGCAGAAATGTCCGGTAGCCTGCTAGCCTCTCAACTCGTTTGTTTATCAGCGACAAAAGCGAAAGAAGCAAGGGATGAAGATGCTCTTGAGCAGATTCTTCAAGCCAAGCTTTTCGCCTCGCAGGAAGCTGGCGTTGCCGCGGCGAAAGCCGTGCAGATTCATGGTGGTCACGGTTGCGATGAGAGTAATGGCGTCAGCCGGCTCTATCGGGATGCGAAAATACTGCAAGTTGTTGAAGGTAGCAATGAGCTGCAAAAAATGTTGATCGGCAAGGAGGTATGTAATCGGTACAACTGCAACTTTGCACAGACTATCTCATAAACCACTCCTTAAATTTATTTCACCCTGAAAAGACAGACTGCTTAGTCTGGCTGATGGGGTGCTATTACCTGGCGTTCGTCTGTAACGCTGGACGTAATGAAGTTTGGGAGCAACAAAGCCAGCAATCAGAGGATTTCGGCATCATGGAAACTGGTCAACTTATTACTGATTATTTCGAAAGCACGGCGAAAGATAACCAGAACCCGGCGATACGGTGGGGAAAAGGCAACTCTTTATCCTGGAGCGAGTTATACGAAAGAGCGCAACGGCTGGCGCATTATCTGGTTAATGAGCGCGGCGTATGCCAGGGTGATTGCGTCGCCATTGGTCTTGAGCGTAGCCCGGAATTTCTGGTGGCAGCATATGCGGTACTGCTTGCTGGCGGCGTTTATTTTCCTGTTGATGTAAAAACCCCTGTCGCCCGGTTGGCGTCTATGTTTGCGACGGCCCGATGCCGTATCGCTTTTTGCAATGTGACGCAGGAGAGTCTGTTTATTGAGGCTAATGCCGAATTGGAGTTGATCAGGCGTGAACGTCTGACAGAAATATCCACTTTTCAGCGTTTAGAAAACGCTGGCAAAAAAGTGCCCCAATTGCGGGCCGCCGATCCCGCCTACTTAATTTTTACTTCCGGTACGACCGGCACGCCAAAAGGAGTTTTGGTAAATCATAGCGCTTTCATAAACCGGCTGGAGTGGCATCAGACTCACAGTGAGATGACGGATTCGGACACTATCCTACAGAGAACTGCGCTGACTTTTGACGTCTCTTTATGGGAGCTATTTTTACCTGCTTTGAACGGTGCGAGTCATTATCTACTGCAACCGGGATTGGAGTCATTTCCCAGAGGTATAGTGGCTGCACTGGAAAACGAGAATGTTACCGTTGTCCACTTTGTCCCCAGTTTATTGAAGCCGGTTCTGCAAGAGCTTCAGGAAGGCAATGTGGATACCTTGCTGTTGCCGGCGCTGCGTAAGGTATATGTGAGCGGGGAGCCGCTGTCTGCCTCTCTGGTTGATCAATTTCAGAAAGTATTCGCTTCGCGTTGTCTGTTGACTAATTTATACGGTCCCACGGAAGCGGCGATCGACGTCAGTTTTTATGATTGCGTGGAAACCTTGCCGGGAGTCATCCCCATTGGGCAGGCTCTCACCGGGTGTCAGTTGTACGTCTTGGACCAGGATAGTCTGGCGTTGAAAGCAGATTCGGAAGAAGGCGAGATAGCCATTGGCGGGATATGTCTGGCCGAGGGCTACTACAACCAGAAGGACCTGACCGATAAAGCATTTATTTTCCACCCGGAACTTCAACAACGGATATACCTGACCGGTGATCTTGGATGGTATGAGGAAGGAAGAGGCTTTTTCTGCCAGGGCCGGAAGGATACGCAAGTTAAGCTACGCGGACTGCGCATTGAACTAGGGGAGATAGAGCATCATCTGCTCAACTATCCTTCTATTACCGAGGCTGTCGTCTGTATGGTTGAGGACGAAGAGCAGGAACAATGGCTTGTCGCGGCGATCGCGGTAGGGGAAGAGGTGTTTGATCCGCAGGATATTCGTCAATTTCTCTCTGCGCAAGTGCCGGCTTACATGTTGCCTACCCGTTATTGGCAGACTCGAAGTTTGCCGAGGTCCAGCTCAGGGAAACTTGATAGGAAAGCCATCGCCAGGAATATGCGGGATCTATTTTTCACCAAAGTGGTAGCTTAAGTCATGAATCAGTCGATTTTTGAGCTATCCCGGTCACAACAGACCGTTTTTAAAATGGAGGCGTTTCATCTGTCTGGCCATCGGTTTTATCTGGGCGGCGTTGTGCGTCTGAGTGGAACCCTTTCTCTGGATCAACTGGTGCGGGCGGCTGAAACTGTCCGGGATTCTCAGGATGTATTCCATATTGGATTTGTCACCGATCATTTGGAAACCGGACAGTTGGAAATACAGTGGCGTGGAGTCCGGCACGACGCACCTCAGGCTGAAGTGGAAAAGGTGGATTTCAGCAGGCATCCGGAGCCTGGGCAGGCTTTCGATAGCTGGGCAGAGCGGCAACTGTTGGTGGAGGAGGAATTGTCACTCACACCGATACGAATTTTCGCTGTGCGTTTCCGACAAGAACAGTCGGGATGGTTTGTGAAGGCGCATCATGCAGCGGCGGACAGTGCAGCGTTGGCGATACTGATGGAGCATTTGGCGGAGGCGTTGGAGCAGGAAGCTCTGGGCATGGGGAAGGCGGCGTCCCCCTTATTTTCTGTTATTGCCGAGGGAGAGCGGGACTACGAGAGCTCCCGGCGCATGGAAAGGGACGCCGCGTATTGGCGGAGTGTTTTTGGCGACACGCAGTCAGCAAGTGCCAGCAAAATATCCTGCCGCTATCCGATTGGCGACTATCGCGGATTGGAGCCTCGCTCTATGCGTGTACGGGTCGTTTTGAGCGAAGCGCAAAACGACATGCTGCGCAGATTCAAGAGCAGCGGCGGTTCTGTTTTCCGGCTGTTTTTCGCTGCTGTCGCGCATACGCAAATGGTGATTGAAGACGGCAATGGCGCTTTATTGCAGGCACCCATGCTGAATCGCTGGAACGAGGATGAAAAACGGTCAATCGTTATGGCGGTGGCACCAGTCTTGGTTCCGGTGTTTCGTGAGGAGGGGGAGACGGTGGCGGATTGCTATCGCACCCTTAAAAACCGTCTGCAAAAAGCCATTGTGCATTCACGCTATGCCCCAGGCACCCGTTGGGGGGATTTTGTATCGCAAGACTGGAAGCGGATTATTCCGGCCTTCGGTGTTTCCTATCAAACAGGCGTGTTTCAGCATACTGTCTCAGGTGCAGAAGTAGAGATTAATCACATTCAGGCGGTGGAGGCGCTGTTCGCCACTGTTCACATCCACGACCGCTTCGAGGGCGGCTGCTTCAAGCTTGATGCGGATTTTCGCAAGGTGTGGTCATCCGACCAATGTCGCGCGTTCCTGCAAACTGTCATTGACTATGCAATGGAAGCGGCCGCTGAAGTGATGGGGCAAACAGAAGAAGTCAACGCTTGTTTAGATTGCAGAGCAGAATCGATAGGCGTTCATTTACGCGACGCTTTTGAACGCTATGCTGACAATTTGTTGTTCAGACAAGGTATAGGCGTAGAGCTAGGTAACCTGACTTACCGCCAGGGTTTGCAATGGATTCGTCAGTTCAGCGTGCAGTTGCGGGGCCAGCATTCCGGGCACAATCCGGTGTTGATCTTGGGAAGACGCTCTCCTGAAACGATACTCGCCTATCTGACCTGTCTTATTGAAAATGTGACGGTGGTTCCTGTTTGTCCCACTACGCCTTTGGTCAGGTTATCGACTATTGTCCGTAACTCGGGGGCCTCTCTTTGCATTTACATGGGTACGGATCGGGATCTGGCGGAAGCGTTGGATTTGCCACTGTTGCGCGTTTCGCTGGATGAGGCGTTATGTGAAGAAATGTCGCATCCAGAGGGGCGACCAGAACCAACGTGGTCGAAACAGGCATACAGCAACCCTGCTTATATCCTGTATACATCCGGATCGACCGGAGAACCTAAAGGCGTTGCGATTTCTCCCATTGCGCTGGCGAACTATGCGCTGGCGGCCAAAGAGGCTTACGCTGCCGGGGCACCGTTTAATATGCCTTTGTTCACCTCCTTTGGATTCGATTTGACGCAGACTGCTATTCTGATCCCTGTTTTATCGGGCGGTTTTATACAAGCTTACGAACAGGACATTCGCGATAATCCGGCACTGCTGCGGACTCTTCTCGCCGATGAGTCATTGACGGGCGTTAAATGTACGCCGTCTCATCTTTCATTACTGATTGAACATAGCCCCAAGAGACACAATCCGTTGACCTTTGTTGTCGGTGGAGAAAACTTGTCCGTCGTGTTAGTGAATAAAGCGCTTGATTTCTATCCTTCTGGCAGCAAGGTGATCAATGAGTATGGGCCGACGGAGGCGACAGTAGGGTGTTGCATCTATTCAGTGAGCGGGCCTGGCGGGAACAGCAAGACGAACGGTGTGATTATGCCTATCGGCAAAGCGCTGGGTAAAGCGGAAATGTCGATAAGAGATGCCTGGGGCCAAAATATGCCCCGTGGATTCAGAGGCGAAATATGGATCGGCGGTCCGGTGTTGGCGGATGGGTATATTAACGACAGTATTCAGACAGAAGCAAAATTCGTGCGCAGCGCTGATGGGCGACTCCGTTGGTATCGCACGGGCGATCTGGGTTTGCAGGACGAACAGGGTGTGTTTCATTGTGTTGGTCGCATCGACGATGAATTTAAAGTGCGTGGTCACCGGATTCATCCTGCGGAAATTGAAAAAGCTGTGCAAGACACGCTGACGCACCTTGGGCAAGACGATGATCACCATTGGCAGTTGAAGGTGCTGAAACTGATTGTTGATGATGTTGATGGAATTGATAGAGATGAAACGGTCACTTTGTGCAGCAGTAAGCCTGTCCCGTATGACAGCCATGATTTCCAGAGAAGCTTGAGAAGCAAAATTCCTGAGGCTTGGCTGCCGGGGCTGTACTGCACTGTGCAGCCCTGGCCGGTTAATGCTAATGGTAAGGTTGATATGGCCGTACTCACCGCCGAGGCTAGGCGGGTGGCGGTTGATGCTTCTGATATTCGTTCAACTGACGAGAAAGGTCAGGGGGAGCAGGAAGCCTACAAACTCCCTTCATGGCTGGATGCAGAGTTTTTAAGGCCGATCTGGCCGCAAACTGTGGATCTGACGGCCTCATTTTTGGCGCAAGGGGGTGACTCGATCAAAGCGATCCGGTTTGTCGCGTTGCTAGCCAGAGAAGGTGTTCGGATCGGCGCAAGTGAATTGTTAACTTCGATAGCTTTAGGCTCTGTGCTTGAAAAAGCGTGTGCGGAGAAGCCGGAGGACGCGGTAACCGATTCGGCCATATCGGCCATAATAGAAGGATCCGAAGCAAACTGGGTGAAGTATTTACCTAGTGTGCGCTGGTTCCAGCAACACCGCTTTAAACACGGTGATCGACTGCAACAGGGAGTGGTGCTTGAACTGCCACGGTCCGTTTCCGCCGGGCGTATAAACGTTGGCGTCGCAGCGGTAAAAGCAAGGCATAAAATCTTCTCCCTGAGGGCAAATCGGGATTTGAGCGAATTCCATTTTTCGTCTTCGGAGCCGGAACAGCATGGCTGCGATATGTTGGTGCAAGGAAAGGTGTTGGCACAAGGGGAGCACCTTGAAGACAGACTAAATAAATTGCAAGGTGAGGTCTGTCTGGAGAATCAACCCAGCGTTCATGAAGTGGTGTTCGATCCGGTTTCGAACAAAAACTATCTGATCTGGGTTTGCCATCACCTTATTTGCGATGTGCACTCATGGATTTTCTTGTTGGATGAATTGGATCAGGCGCTGAATGAATCGGTGGCCCAGGCTAATGCTGATGTGGAGCAGGGAGCGTTCCTTTGGGGGAAATGGTTGCGGGATCACACCTCTTATGCAGAACCTGTGCTACATGACGACGCTTTTTATCTGCCGGCGGTTGCTGCCGTCACTTTGGCACTGTCAGTTTCCGGCGATAACTTAGGGTTCATGGCGCAACGCTGCAAAGCTGAACGTTCACAGTTGATCGCTGCCGCTTTGATGGAGGTTGTGCAGGATAACGGCGTGCTGCTGGAGCAGCCCGCCGTGCTGTTTGAAAATCACGGACGCTTATTCTCCGAGGCGGAAATGCCCGCTATCTGGAATGCAGCAATGGCGAACGCGGTGGGTTGGTTTACCGGCTTCAATCAATTGAATCTTAATGTTCCCTTAGATCATCCGTGCGACTTTTTGCGCGCGTTGAAGTCGTGCCTGTATGAAGGCAGTCTGGACTGGAAAGACCAACTGGGGCTGAATGGCACGGGTGTGCGGCCACTAATCTGCATCAACGACATTGGTTTCGGACTGGGCAGTTGCGGAACATGGAGTCATTTCAATCTGGTTCATTCCCTGTCGGGTGGTTTTCGACATCTCGACGAAAAGAGTGTGGCCGACTTTGACATACTTATTCGCGATGGTCGCGAGTCCGGTTCTGTTTTCGTTGAGTTGAGGTTGGGTGTTCTTGGCGCTGACGGTAATGATGCCCGGCGCTACCTGACGCAATTGAATGAAAAGTTATCGGCCTGGAACGATGTCTGGAACAAGGCATTTCATGATGGACAGACTGCTCATTGTCCGGAGCGGGCGTTGATCCCTTCGGATTTTCCTCTTTGTCAGCTCTCGCAATCGGAGCTCGATCTCATTATTAATGGAGCCTCAGCATGAGAACCGCTATCGACTCAGCGAAGACAGTGTTTTTATTTCCCGGAGTGGGGGCGCAGAAACCGGACATGTTTGCCGAATTCAGAAAGTATCCCGAGTATCGGGCCTGTCTGGAAGAAGTGTCGGAGCTGTCTCAGGTCGATTTATACGATGTTATCCACGGCGACCAGCGCGATACCTTGAAACAAGTGCGTATCGCCCAACTGGCACTCACGGCGACGACAGTCGCCATCGCCGACATATTACGGAAGTATTGTGGACTGGTTCCCGAGTTTGTGATGGGACACAGCCTGGGACAATATCCAGCCCTGTGCTCTGCCGGGTATCTTGATCTGGCGACACTGACCAAAATAGTGAACATCCGTTCGGAAGTGGTGGAGGCCTGCGCCCGCAATTACGATCAGGGCGAAATGTGTTGGGTATTGCACATCCCAGCCGAAGTCGTGGTTCAGGAAGTTGAGAAAGCCAGAAAAGACGACGGCGTGGAGGTGTACATATCCGCCATCGATGCGTTTGATCAGGCGACAGTTTCCGGTGTGATGGCTGATATTCGACGCTTCGCGCCTCGTATGGAGGCGTTGGGAGGGTTGTTTTATCCGTTGAAAATCGGTGGCCCGTTTCATTCGCCTTTAATGGCGGAGGCAAAAGCGGAATTAGAGGCGCGGCTTGACTTTTTGCCTGACGCAGGCAAGCCGGATGCGCTTATCTCCAGACTTGTTTGCAACGTCAGTGGCGCTGAATTGCCAGCGGAGAACCTGAAATCATCGATTTTGCAGCACCTGACGTCTCCGGTGCAATGGCTGCAAAGCTTGCAATATGTTGCGCAGAACGGTGTCACCCGCTATTTGGAAATTTCACCGAAAACCGTATTGAGCTATCTGTCTGAGCGTGCCGGATTGCCTATGCTACCTCTGTGCCAACCGGATGAAATTTTCACTTTCGCTGAAGACTTAAGCGCCACAGCGAATCGGCTGGAGCAGTTTTTCAGGTGTTGCTATTTCCATCTTTACAGCTCAAGACTGCCTGACATAGCGGATTTGGCGGCGATAGAACGACTGCGGCGAATCAGGGATGAGGTAAAACAAAGGATGAAAGAAAAAAATATGAACCCTGAGGAATGCGACTTTCTCCACCAGCGCACACAGCAGTGGCTGGGGATTATTGAGGAGAGCGGAGGTCTCCCTTTGTCTATGGAGAAGATGAAGTTGCAAAGCTTGTTTGATGCGGTAGGGCGTTGAGTATGACGCAGTCCAACTCTACCAACTATATTGAAGAATTGCTGCAAATGACGCCGCAAGCGAACGGGTTGCTGTTTCATGCATTAAAAGATGGAAATAGCGCCTATCACATCGGCGTGGCAATCAGCCTGAAAGTTGACGTCAGTGAAGAAGAGATTCTTGATGTATGGTGCCAGATACAGCAGTCACAGCCTGCTCTGCGATCGGTTTTTATCTGGAAAGGGATTCGTGTTCCCCATCAGGTCATATACGCATTGCCGCGAATCCCGATTGAATATGTCCGCGTTGATCCGGCTGACCCGCTGCCGTCGAGAAAACAACGCTGCCTTGATTGGCTGGCTCAGTCGAAAACGACGCCGTTTGAGTTGGACACAGAAGTGTTCCGGATCGTTTGCTTCCACGATGTTCCTGCGGGAACCGTAAGCATCACCTTCTCTTTTCACCATATTCTGATGGATGGCTGGAGTAGCTCGCTGCTGATTTCCCTTTGGCTACAGGGATTGCGTAAACAAAAGATCGTCTCTCTGACCTCACGACTGTATGCGCAACAACTCTGGAAAGGGTTAAGTAAAGACGATCTGGGGCTCAGTCGTGAATACTGGCGAAGTGTTTTTCAACGCCTGCCTGACGGCGAAGCCTCTGCGACGACAAAACTGCTGGTTGAACCACTGTTCCGTTCCTCTGAACATGCCGCGACCAAGCGAAAACCAGGCGAAAAAGTGGTGGTGAACAGCATGTGGGACGAAGAGCGCAAAGCGGCGATAGAGTCGCTTTGTCGCCACGCTGGTGTTACTCCGGCAAGCTTCGTCTATTTGTGTTGGGCACTGGTGCTGACCAAGTTTACCTTCCAAAAAACTGTCGCTTTCGGCTGCACGTTTTCCGGAAGAGGAGCGGCTTTGACGCAAAACACCGATTGCCAACCTTTGGGGCTGTTCATTAATACTGTGCCGTTGATTTTTACGCTCGATGGCAAATGGAACTTAGAGACGGCGTTGCGCGCTGTTTTTCAGGCGCTACAACAGACGCAGAAACATGAAAAAACGCCGCCCCTGGCGATAAGAGAAGAGGCGGGGATACGTGACGAACTCTATGACTCTATCGTCGTCTTCGATAACTATCCCATCGATGCCACGTTACAGGACACCGGTTATGGTGCGTTTCTGACGGATTTACACAGCGAAGAGACGACGCATTTCGGTCTGACTCTGACAGTTTCTGGCGTGGAACGATGGCAAGTCGGGTTAAGTGCGGGAGAGGCTTTTGAAGGTGATCCTGACGCGGTAAAAACGGTGTTTAACGCTTTTGAATCTTTGGCGGCGGATTGGGTTAAGGGTTCCACGGATGTGTTGGTTGAAGATCTGGTTTTAAAACTCAGTCCGGACGGCGCAGAGGGACTCTCTCTGGTGATGGGGGAGCAAAATGCGCAAATGCCGGATATCAATGCATTGCTGCTAGGTATTTATCAGCGCCTTAGTGAGTCTCCCCCAGAGATAAGTTTGATCGTCGGACAGCATCGGATCAGCAATCACGCGCTGTTGCAGGGTGTTTGCGCCTTGCAGGAACGGCTACAGGTATCGGGTTTCGTCCCTGGCGACAGAGTGGCTGTCCACCTTGAAAAGGGGCTGTTATCCACTCAGGCGATACTGGCGATACTGTTCAGTGGCGGTAGTTACTTCTATGTAAACCCAAAAGATCCGCTGCCACGCAAAAAAAACCTGTTAGCTTTGGCGGATTGCAGCATTGTCTTATGTGGCGCTTCTCTGAACGGGGAGATCAGCGCTGACATCGGTCGTCACTTGTTGTTGGATGTTGAGGCGGAGATGACATTGCCGCCGTCCTCTGATGAATTGACGCTATGGCGCAACCGGCGGCCTAAAGATGAGTTTTACTTCATTTTCACTTCAGGAACCACCGGCACGCCTAAAGGCATCTCCATCCGTAATGAATCGGTGGCGAACCTGCTGGATTGGTTTGTCAGGGAAACCGGCCTTGCGCCTGCTGACCGGGTGCTCGGGCTGACTGATCTGAATTTCGACCCCAGTGTGGAAGATCTGTTTGGTAGCTTTGTTGTCGGCGCTACCCTGATATATCCATCACCCAATGGATTGTTGGAGCGACAGACGTTCATCGATCTGCTGCGGGATGAGTCAATCACTTTAATCAACTTTATTCCTGGGGCCATCGCACAACTCATTCAAGGTGCGCCATTCTTCCCTGCTATGCGATTGTGGGTATTCGGAGGCGAAGAGTTACCTAAACGGCTCAGGGACGATTTGCTGAAGCAGGGCTACGCCGTCAACAATCACTATGGTCCCAGTGAGACAACTGTGGATTGCCTCAACGCCAAACAGTCTCTTGCCACGGAAATATCCTTAGGCTGGCCAATTCAAAACGTTACCGCCTACTGTGCAGACGTATTCGGCAAGCCATTACCCGCGGGTGTCCGCGGTGAGCTTTGGGTGGGAGGCCGGGCGGTCGCTTATGGCTACGCGACCAATTCGCTTGAATCTAATAAATATTTCGTCAAATACAATGAACAATCTTTTTATCGCACTGGCGACGCGGTCACTTTTTCTCGTGACTCTGGCTTTAAGTACCTGGGGCGGATTGACGATCAGGTGAAGGTGAACGGCGTTCGCATTGAGCCACGTGAACTGGAGCGCACCGTTGAGATGTTAGAGGCGGTTAAAGCCTGTTGTTTGCTGCCGGCGACGGTGTGGGAGGGGAAACGACAATGGCATCTTTTCGTCGATAGCGGTGAACAGCCTGCGATGCTGGGGGCCCGTGTGCGAGAACACATCCGCCAGCATTTTCCTGAGTCGTGGACGCCTGCGCTCATTGTGGTTGTAGACGGTTTTGAACGCACTATTACCGGCAAGGTTGATCGTAAGCGACTACAGGAGTACGCGACCCAACGACTGCAAACGCAAGCTTCCATGAATTATGCGCCGTTGACAGACGCTGTAGAAGCAAAAGTGCAGGCTATCTGGAGCACGGTTCTGGAAAACAAGGTCGTTGCTGCAAACATTAATTTCTTCGATGCAGGTGGCGATTCGATAAAGATAATCGCACTGCAATCCCAGATGCAGCAGGCATTCAACCAGGAGATCGGCGTTGCCGTCTTATTCGAGTACCCAACCATTGCATCCTTCGCAGATTGGATCAAGCAGAGCAATTTGTCTGCCGAAAATGCAGACAACGAAGTCGTTCGATCCGATTCCGGCAAGCAGACATCCCAAGAATCTACTCTCTCGTCGGCCCGGTCAGGTAAAAGCAGACTGGCGGACAGGCGGCGTAAAGTAAGAGGAAGTTTAGTATTATGAAGCGTGAATATACCGGTAATGAAGTGGCTATTATTGGCATTGCTTGCAGATTTCCCAAAAGTCCGGATTGGCGAAGCTTTTGGAACAATCTGTCGGCGGGGCGGGAATTGGTGTCGTTTTTCTCTCGGGAAGAACTTTTGGCCGCTGGCGCGCCGCCCGAGATCATCGACCTTCCCAATTACGTCCCTGCGAAAGCCTCCCTTGAGGATGCCGAATGCTTTGATTATGAATTTTTCGGCTACTCGCAACGGGAAGCGCGGAAAATGGACCCGCAACTCCGGGTGCTGCACGAAGTCAGTTTCAACGCCTTTCTTGACGCGGGATTGTCCCCTGGTGAGTCGATGTTAAACGCCGGTGTTTTTATCGGTTCTACGTTGAATCTGGCGCGACTGGATCAATTCACGGGAGCCAGTCAGGATATCTCGGAAATGTTCGATGTCGGCAACTATAACGACCCGGCTGCGTTCGCTGCACAAATTGCCTATCGCATGAAATTGAATGGACCCGCGGTGCACGTGCAGACTGCCTGCTCGACTTCATTGTCTGCGGTACATCTGGCCTGTAAAGCGCTTCTGGCGGGCGAGTGCGAAATGGCGCTGGCTGGTGGCGCATGCATCACTGACCCGGTGGCGGGGGGCTACTTGTATCAGGATGGTATGATCCTATCGCCCGATGGGCACTGTAAGACGTTTGCCGATGACAGTAAAGGCACGGTGAACGGCAACGGCGTGGGGATAGTGCTGTTAAAGCTTTTGGAAGACGCACTCGCGGACGGCGACCCTATTCACGCGGTTATCGTCGAATCCGGCATGAACAATGACGGTGATAGAAAAGTGAGCTTTGAGGCTCCCAGCATCCAGGGACAGGCGGAGGTCATCTCGCAGGTATATCGGGTAGCGGGTATGCCATTTTCGAGTCTGGGCATGATTGAGGCGCACGGTACCGCTACCATACTTGGCGACCCCATCGAAATTCAGGCGCTGAATAAGGTCGCCCGCGAACTGCTCTCTCCGGACGAACTCAGTCAATTCCGCTGTGCTGTGGGCAGTGTTAAGTCCAACATGGGGCATCTGGATTCCGCCGCCGGTATCGCCGGACTGATAAAGGCGGCCTTGAGCGTCCGCTTTGGTAAAATTCCGCCTTCGTTGCACTTCAATAAACCAAATCCGCATCTGGCGCTGGATAAGACGCCGTTTTGGGTGCCGACTCAAACCGCTGATTGGCCGGCACCTCAGGCGATTCGGCGCGCTGGCGTCAGCTCATTCGGCATAGGTGGAACTAATGTCCATATGTTGCTTGAACAGCCGCCGGAAGCCGTGGGTAAAGACAACGTTCTTTACTTAAAAAGCAATACTGGCTTTGTAGAGAACAAGGAATCCGCGCAGATATTGCCGCTCTCGGCCAAATCCCCTTGGGCGCTGGCGCGATTGGCGGAGGCTTATTCGACCCACCTCAGCGTAGTTAAAGAGGGATCTACTAACCTGGAAGTCATTGCCCGGCAGTTGCAGGAAAACCGGACCGAATACCCTTGTCGTGCTGCCTTTGTCGCTAACAATAGCGACGATTGGAAACGGCAGCTTGATAACTGGACTCTGATGGACGGTGCTTATGAAACAATGACGGCGCTTATTTGGCTATTTCCTGGGCAGGGTACGCAATCGCCGGAAATGGGCCTGCGCCTGGCGGCGGAATATCCGGAGTTCGGCGACATCTATCTTGGTCTGTTGGATAAAGCAGCGGCCTTATTGTCTGTTAATAAAGAGACCTTAATCGAATGCGTTAAGCAGCCTGAACAACTGTCAACCTATTACCTCCAGCCCATTTTATACGCGGCTCAAGTATCGTTAGGCGTTTGGTTGCAGAGGCTTGGCTGTAAGCCCGCAGCTCTGTCCGGGTTTAGCCTAGGAGAATTCGCTGTGGCGGCAATTGCTGGCGTATTCAGCCCTGAGGAGGGGATGGAGTTGGTGGTCGCTCGGGCGCGGCTGATGGACTCCATGCCAAAAGGTGCCGTCTTTGCAGTCAGTGGTAAGAAAGGTTTTGACGGCGACTTTCCGGCAACGCTTTGGCGCATATCGGAACTCAGTCCGGGAACCTGGACGCTGGCTACAGAAGAAGGGATGGCCGCAGACGCAGAAAACTGGTTAACGCAGCAAGGCATTGCTTTCAAGAGAGTGGCAGTGTCCCACGCCTTCCATACCCCTTTGATTGAGCCGGCGGCGAAAGCGTTTGGTGACTTGCTGGAAAACTATAATCTGCAACCGGCACAGTGTGCTGTCTATTCAACCGTTTTGGGACGGAAAATCGAAGCGGATGAGATGCGTGATCCACAATACTGGATCAATCAAATGCTGGCCCCTGTGCAATGGGGTGCCGCCTTAAAGCAAATGGAGCAGGATCATCCTGCGTCACTCTTTGCACAAATAGGCGCTGGTATGGACCTGTTGCAGCACGCACGTAAATGGTTGCGTCTGGATGTGGAAAGGTTGGTTCCAACCTTCGGTGCCGGCGGAGCGGATCACGAGGTGAATGCGACGTTACAGTTTATTGCCAAGATCTGGACGCATGGCGGCGGCATTGAGTGGGTCAGGATTCATCCGCACGCATCTGCTGAATGTTCCATAACACGCCCCATAAAGAAAATGCACTTGCCCGGCCATGCTTTTGAACGTCATATCTGTTTCCAGCAAGAGCGCACTTTTCAACCGGGCGTAAAGGTGGCTCAGACCCTCTCATCTCTGTTTTTCGGCTCGCATTATTATGGATTGGAGTGGGAAAAAGTGAATGCGGCTGTGCCAGAAGGTACAACCAAATCGGAGGACATGCCGGCAACCTGGATAATTTGCCAACAGATCACGGAAAGAGAACTTAGCCTGGCCGGGGTACTGGGGCTGAATAACGGTAAATTGAAATTTATCGAATGTTCGTCCTGGCGGGGCGACTTCGCCAACATTTACACAGAATTGGAAGAGTGGTTGTCGCAACAAGGGCTACAGGCGTCTGCCGCTATGGATGTCATTGTCACCGGATTGCTGGATAATCTGGACGCGCGGCAGGCACAGTTCTGGGCGTTCTGGCTGCCCACTGTTCTGGCGAGATGGAGCGCAGCCCAACACTCTGAATCAAAAAAATCTGCGCCGAAAATGCGGTTGTTCTTTCCTGCGACGGAAATGGTTGCATGGAATGGTGCGGAGACGCTGAATGCAGAAAAAAACCAGCTTCTTGGCTCGTTGCTGATCCTACCGGAAGAGTATCCCAATATTACCGCCCTCTGTGTGGATCTGGAGAGTTCGGATGCGGAGAACGTTGCGCGTGGATTACAACCTTGGATAGATCAGGACGGGTACGGCGGTCAGTTCTACTGTTACCGCCGGGATGGCTTTTGGCAGCGGCGAGTCACTTCGCGCGTGCAAAAACAGGTTTTGACGCACGCTCTGCCGGGCATCAGTCGCAACAGTTGGGTGCTTGTCACCGGTGCCAATGGCGGCATGGGCGCGGCTATCGCTGAACATTTAGCGCAGGTTTATCACTGTAATCTTTTACTGTTGGTGCGGAAGTTTCTGCCGAAAAAACGAGATTGGATGGCGGAGATTGAAAGCAATGGCCCCCACGCGGAGTTGCTGCAATGGGCGCTGAGTCTTGAAGCCAGGGGAAGCAGGGTAGAGTTGTTGCATGCGGATCTGGGCGACGATGAATCTCTAGAGAAAGCTTTTGCGCCGGTATTCCAATTGGCGGCGCAAGGGGTGGGAATTGATTACGTGTTCCATACCGCTGGCCGGGGAGAGGGAGCGATGTTGCAGATGCGTTCTGAGGCGGAATCTGTTGCAACGTTGGCACCTAAGGTGACAGGAACCCGTTTCCTCTGCGATAACCTGGATAGACTTGGCGACCCGGCGCTGTTGTTGTTCTCCAGTCTGGGCAATTTACTGCCTAAGGAAAAGGTTGGGCAGATCGCCTATGTTGCAGCCAACGCCTGTCTGGAAGCTTATGCGGATCAGGTCCGTGGCAAAGGCGGTAAAGCGCTGGCTATTGCCTGGGATGATTGGGCGGAATCAGGTATGGCGACACGCTCCGCGCAACAATTGGATCTTGCGCTCAAGAACCCGGTGAAGGCTGCGACGTCCGGTACTTCAATCTGGCGGCAACCGTTGTATGCCAGGGACGATTGGTGGCTGGACGAGCATCGTATTGATGCGTCAACTGCCGTGATGCCTGCTATGGGAATGGTGGTTCTGGTCCATCGTGCATTGACCGAATTGCGAATTTCGGTAGTGGAAGCGTTCTCATTAGAGGAGGTTACCATTGAGAGACCGCTGGTGGTAGCTGACGACGCGGAGCTTGATATTGCGGTGGTCTTTGCGGACGACTTGGGCACTTTTGAGATATTCTCGGGCAACGGTGAGTTCTCCCGTGAGGCTTGGCTTAAACATGCTGGTGGTAAAATTAAACCCCGCGACGGTCATGTTTCGCTTTCCTCTGAAACCATCCCTTCTCAGCCTGTTCTGAACCTGTTTAGCGCCAGTGACAACATCGGCGTCAGTCCAAAAGGCGTGCTGACATTCGGCTCCCGCTGGCGAAACGTCATCTCGGTTGACCGGACTGCAACCAATGAAGTGGTGAATCTGTTACAGCTTCCAACCGCATACCAGGGCGAAGCAGAGGCATCAGGTCTTCATGTTGCGCTGTTGGATACCGCGACCTTGATCGCTTCTCCGGAGGATGAAGATGTGCAGTTTGCGCCCGCCTCAATCGGTGCGTTCACCCAATTCTCTCCCATGTGTGACAGAGTAAAAAGCCGCGTCCAGATACAGGATCTGGGCACCAACAAGTTGTTGCAGGTGAATATTTATTCGGAAGAGGGCGGTTTGCTGGTAGCGATTAATGATCTGCTGTTGGTTAACGTTTCTTCTGCGTTACAGGATGACAAGGCAGCGCTGGTTCAAGTTGCTGCTGATGATCGGGTGGATACAGCACGGCACACTGTCATGCGCCTGTGTGGAGGAGAAGAAGAAGGAGTGGGTTTCTCTTTTACTTCGCAGCTCGAAGCACGTAAAGAGCCCGGTCCACTGGACGTGGAAATTCAGGTTAAGGCGGTGGGACTTAACTTTAAAGACGTATTGATCGCTCTCGGCGTGTTGCCGGCTCCCGCTGACCCGACCATGACCTTTGGTCAGGAAGCGGCGGGTATTGTCACCCGTGTCGGGCGGGAGGTTAAAGGTGTTCACGTTGGTGACCGCGTGATGTGTGCAGGACATAGCTGTCTGGCTGAACACGTTGTTATGCCGCAACGCGTTGTCGCGCCGATTCCGCAGATGCTTGGTTTTCAACAGGCCGCAGGGGTTCCGGTCGCTTTTACCACCGCTTGGATCGCCTTAAAGCATGCCGCTAATTTGAAAAAGGGTGAACGCATCCTGATTCATTCCGCTGCCAGCGGTGTTGGCATGGCGGCAATGCAGATCGCTCTGTATTTGGGGGCAGAGGTTTGGGTGACTGCGGGCAGCGAAGAGAAGCGCCGGTTGCTTAAAAATATGGGTGCTCAAAGGGGGGCGAATTCCAGAACGCGGGAGTTTGGAGAAGCCTTCCGCAGTGAGCTGGGCGACCGGCCTTTCGATGTGATCCTCAATGCTCTAGCGGGGGAACTGCTGGAAGAAAGTATCTCCTTATTGGCACCACAAGGCCGATTCCTGGAGCTTGGCTTACGGGACATTCTGCAAAACTGGAAATTGGGACTGTCAATTTTTGCGGAGGGCGGCAGCTTCCACGCTGTGCAGGCGGGTGCCGAGCATCCTGCCTATCAGGAAGCCTGGGCTGAGGTGGCGGCGCTGTTGGAAGAGGAAACGCTTAAGCCTTTACCGACAAAGGTTTATCCCGTCAAAGAGATTGCCGACGCATTTCAGTTCATGGCCCAGGGGCGACATATCGGCAAGATTGTTATCGCAATGGAAGAGCGTAACAAAGCGGTCAGCTTTGTTGAAAAATTGCAGAAGGAGGGATTATCTAACCTGGAAGGAACGCAAATAGCCGTGGCTATGGCTGCGATTGTTCATCAAACCAGGTTGCCTTATATCGCTGTTTCCAAACTCCCCATCGGCTCTGTTCTGGAAAAGCAACTGCATACCCAGCAGATGTTGTTCAGTTCCGCTTCAACTCTGGATGTACAGGGAGCGGCCGGTGTATCTGCTGGCGAGTCGCTTAAAGGCGCGAATGCGGACGACTTACTACAGGTGATGCGCACCATGTTGGAAGGATTTCTGGGGATTAACGGTTTGGACGTGGACGTCAGCTTCTTCACCTTGGGCGCAACCTCGCTGGACCTCATTCAGTTCGCCAAAAGATTGGAACAACGATTGGCGCGGGAGATACCGGTGGCATTGTTGTTTAAGGCGGCTTCCTTGCGGGAGTTGAGCAAAGAGCTGGTGCCGTCGCAATCCACGGAAGGCGAACCACAGACGCCGCAACAAGGGCTGGGAGATAAACGCCGCACGTTGCAGGCTCGTCGCAAATTGCGCAGTGCAGTGTCCGGGCAGGAGAGCGAAGTCAATGAGTAACGTTGGATTGATCCGCTTAGGCGTCTTTTTAGTTGTAATCTACCTTGCGCTGGTGGGACGCGCTTTCGCCGACACCATCAGCCTGAAACAAGCCGCTGATCTGGAGCGGGTTATTGGTGACCTGAGCCGTCGTTGGGATGTCGATCAGGTTCCTACTGGGGGAATGAGCGTCGTAGTCGGCGATAAAGTTCGCACGCTGCGACTGGGCAAGGCGGAAGCGGGTGTGTTTGAACTCGCCTCTTGCTCCAAAGCCTTTACCGGATTGCTGATTGCGGTGCTGGAGCGGGAAGGCGTACTCAACCGGCAGGACGTTATTACGCAGTGGATACCGGAGTTGGCGGAGCGCCCGGAAATGGGGTACTCCGCAATTCAGATTAAAAACCTGCTGTTCCATAGCAGCGGCATCGCAGGAGATACTCTCGACCTCCTGCAACCTAACAGTGCTCCTGATGCTTTATCGCAGCTGCCGGCATTGTTGAAGGCGATCCCGCTGGCCTATCCGGTCGGTGCCAGGGAAGAGTACGCCACGCTGAATTACAGCCTGTTGGGTTTGGTGGCTGAACGGGCTACGGGGAAATCGTTTGCGACACTGTTGCGGGAAAAAATCTTTTTGCCTTTGGGAATGAAGGATACGATGGTGGAGGGGGGCGCTGCTGCGCCTGCGCGTGTCCCGGGGTATAAAATCAGCTTTATCTCCGCCCGGCCGTATGACGCGCCCCGTTATTGGCAAAATACGCCGGCAGGTTATGTGCTCAGTACTCCGCAGGATATGGCTATTTGGTTGCAGTTCTTGCTGCACCGGTTGCCGCTGAGTTACGGCGATGGTGATAGCGATAAAAAGTTGTCTGCGTTATACGCGGCGTTGGAGCAGGCGAAACGTCCTTATGGGGGGAATGGCGACGCGGGATACGCCTATGGCTGGGATGTGGAAACCGAAGCAACCACCAGTTGGAGCCACCCAGGGCAGAATCCTGACGCCACAGCTTATATCGCGTTTGACCCGAAGGCCGGCGTGGGCGTTTCCTTATTGGGTAATAGCAACAGCCCCCAAGTGATTCAACTGGGGCAGGCGATATTTGAACACCTGCGCAGTGTCTCGTCGGAAAGCCTGCCGGAGAGTTTCTCCGCTGACATGGGAGACCCGGTTTCCACGGTAGCGGCGGGTATTTTCTGGCTGGGTGGAACGCTGATTTTACTGGTGGTAATGTATAAAAGAGGGAAAAAGGATAAAGGCGGGAGTGATGAGACTGACGCCGACAACGCAAGTGTTCTCGTGAGCCGTGTGGAGAGCGCGATAATACAGGAAAGCTTCGTGCAGTCCGCTGAAAACAGAGGTTGGCGGTCTTTCCTCTGTCAGCTTATCGTGCAGAATGTGGCTCTTGTGTCCGTGCTTGCGATTATCCCTCATCTGTTATTAGGATTGGGCTGGTCAAATCTGCTTGTTTGGGGGCCCTTAAGTCTGCCTGTTGCTGCCATAGGGCTGATCTTCTTCATCAACGCCGTCCTGCTGTTCTTTTTCTTGGTGGTGCAATCCAGCGGCAGATACACAAGCAAGACATTTTCCTCTCTGATGATCGCCAAAGTTGTTGGTCTGACGGTCATTTCCGGACTGCTCAATTCCGCGCTGGTCTTATGCATCATCCAGGCTATCGAAAGTCCGTCGGCGAATTTGCTGTACAGCGCCGTTCTGCTGTTCAACTGCATCTACTTCTATATTTCCGCACGTCGAGCGGCAGAACAACAGATTATGCGCTTTGGGCACTCTTTTGTGCAGGGCTGGAGGATGGAGATCATTCGAAAACTGCTGGCGTCGGATTATAAAAACATTGAGCAATTATCGCCGGGGAAAATACAGTCTGTCATTGGGGAGGATTCGCAAGAGCTGGCTAAAAGCGTCCTGGCTTTCGTTCCTTTCTTCGCCAATTTGTTAACTATCGTCTTTTTGTTCTCCTATCTGATGGTGTTCAAGTCGCCCCTGGCTACCTCTGTGCTGTTGGCCTGCGCATTGCCTATGATCGGGCTCTATTACTATGTTTCCGAACGCGCCAATCGCATCATGCCTCAGGCATTAGGCACCCGTAGCGAGTTTATGGATACCGTGGAGGATTTGCAGAAAGGCTACAAAGGGCTGCGGCGTGAAGCGATAAAACGCAGTTTCTATCGTCATGCACAGGTCGTGTCGGATCGTTTTAAGGCTTTGAGAATTCAGTACGACCGCGGCTTTTTAAATGCGTTTTTTATCGGTGAGTCATTGCTCACGGCGTTACTGGTTGCGGTGGCTTTGGCGTTTCCGCTGTTGATTCCCCGTTTTGACGGCGACGCGTCGAAAGAATATCTGATCATTCTGCTCTACCTCATCGGGCCGCTTAATGCGGTGATGGCGGCCATGCCTGAGCTGATTAGGCTGAAGAGTCTCGTGAATAATATGGTGGCGTTCAGTCAGTCGATGCAGGCCGACTCTCCATCAGAGACGCCATCGCCAATTCAGGACGTGAAGACACTCGAACTGTCTGCTGTACGTTTTCACTACCCGGCTACGACAGGAGAGGGGGAGCGCTTCGGTGTAGGGCCAGTCTCATTGAAGGCGGAAAGGGGGAAAAGCTATTTCCTGACCGGCGGTAATGGCTCTGGTAAGAGTACGCTGGCTATGATTCTGGCGGGCTTGTATGCGCCTGCGCAAGGGACGATAAAGATAAACGGCGAAGCTGTTTCCCAACGTCAATTGCTGGAGCAGACGCAGGCAATCTTCAGCGACAATTGGTTACTTAAACGGGTTTATGACCCTGCTTTATTGCAGTCGCGGGAAGTTGTCAATCAGAATATAGCGTCGTTGGGGCTTGCCCAAAAAGCGACTCTTTTGTGTGACGGCGCTTTCGACAACATCAAGTTGTCAACAGGCCAACGCAAGCGTCTTTCTTTGGCCATGCTGTTGGCCGATCCCAGCCCTCTGGTGGTTCTGGACGAATGGGCTGCTGATCAGGATCCTCGCTCCAAAGCCAGATTTTATCAGGAATGGCTTCCTATGTTGAAAGCCCAGGGACGCATCGTTTTTGTCGTGACCCATGATGACGAATATTTTTCGGAGGCTGACGCCCTGATCACCATGAAAAACGGTCAACTTATTGAGTTAAAGGAAAAGAGTTATGCTTACTAAGCCGTTGTTGCAGTCGCTGTCTGATGAAGATCTTGGACGGATGGATTTTCAAGTTGAAATACGGGGGCATCGGGTAGCGTTGGGTGAAGTTGAAGCGTTCCTGATGAAGCATCCGGCCGTATACGACGCAGTTGTGCTGGCGCAGGGTGAGAGCGAGGAAGAGAAGCATTTGGTCGGTTTTGTCATTGCCTCGGAGCGGGCCTTGCAGCGTCAGTCCCGGGACGGCGTGAAAGAGAGCATTCAACGGTTTATTGAAGGTGTAGCGCCAGATTACATGAGACCCGTCGCCATCGTTATTGTCAGCGACTTTCCTTTATCCGTCAGCGGTAACATTGACCGCAAAGCCTTTCCGGTCGTTGCCTCCGGGGAATTCACCGAACAGGATTTTGAGCCGCCGGAAAATGCGTTGGAACAAACCCTGGTTGAGGTATGGAGCGAGCTGCTCGGCGTTAAAAATATCAGCAGGAATTCACATTTCTTTAACTTGGGCGGCCACTCTCTGCTTACTGTAAAAATGATGCTGGCTCTGCGTCGCCGTGGATTCATTGTGGATGCGCACACGCTGTACCAGCATCCTGTATTATCCGAGTTGGCGACGCAGTTGCGGGCGTACGACCCACTGAGGGCTGGATCCGAAATAATGCGGCGCTCTACGGCGGAAGCGTCTCACTGGGCGCAGCTCACCCAAACGGAAATCGACGCTCTGGCTGCCGTCATTCCCGGCGGTCTCGCCAATATTAAAGATATTTGTCCCTTGGGGCCGTTGCAGCAGGGAATGATCTATCACTATCTAACGAATTTGGCGGGAGATCCCTATGTGCTCTGGCAAGTTGCCCGTTTCCGTAACGCAGACTTATTGCACGCTTATATCGACGCCTTGCGCCGCACTATTGCCCGTTACGACGCGTTTCGCGTCAGCATCCATTACGAAGGGCTTTCCCAGCCGGTCCAAGTGGTTTGGCGGGAAGCAGAATTAACAGCGCAAGAGCTGAGACCCGCGACGGATTGCGACGATCCGCTGGCCGCATTGAAACAATATTGCGACCCCGCTATGCAGCGTTTCGATATTGCCAAGGCACCTTTACAGCGTTGCTTTTATTGCTATGACGCGAAACGGGATGAGTGGGTGTTGCTTCACTTGCTCCACCACATGGCAGTGGATCATGTGACGGTAGAAAAAATGCTACAGGAAATAGAAGCACAACTGCTTTCAGAACCGCTTGAACCGACTTCGCCCATTTCGTTCAGGCAGGAGAGGGAGGGGCTTTTCAACGCAATTGGTGCAGAAGAGCAAAAAGCATTCTTCGACACTATGTTGCGGGATTATGAGCCGGCTCCAGCGCCTTTTGGCGCAGATGAATATTTGGGAGGCGACGCTGTGGTGGTGGAAGCCTGGCGGCCATTGCAGGAACATTTGTGCGATCAAATACGTCAACAGGCTAAAGCGCACGGCGTCAGCGTCGCTGCGGTTTTTCATCTGGCCTGGGCCAGGTTAATCGCTTGCCTGACTGGGCGCGACGACGTTGTCTTCGGCACGGTCTTGCTGGGGCGCATGTTTGCGGGCATGGGTTCCGAAAATGCAATGGGGCAGTTCATCAACACACTGCCGATTCGGGTGCGTTTGGATAACCTTCCTGTACTTGAATGTCTCTGGGGTGTTCAGGATACCCTGATGCAGTTGGTCAAACATGAACAAGCTCCATTGGCGCTGGCGCAGAAATCGGCACAAACGCAGGGAACGACGCCTCTGTTCACCTCATTGCTGAATTATCGCCACAGTGAGATGCGGAACGTCCCTTCGCAAGACCCATTTCAGGCTGTGAATCCTTCCTCCATGGATGGACTCAGTTATTCCGGAATTATGGAGCGGACCAGTTATCCGATTTCTATCAATGTCGATGATTTCGCCAAAGACTTTGTCGTCAATGCGCAGGTTGAACAGGGCCTTGATCCTGAGCTGATTTGTGACTACTTCCAGACGACGTTGCAGGAAATCGTCGCTGCGCTGGAAAGTGCGCCGGAAAGAGGAATTGGTCGGATTAACGCGTTGCCGGCACAGGAAAAAGACAAACTAGTGCGGCAATGGAACCAAACTGAGTCTGACTTTCCGCAACAGACTTGCCTTCATACCTTGATTGAGGAGCAGGCGCAACGGACGCCGGACGCTATTGCCGTTGTGTTTGAAAATGAGGCGTTGAGCTATGCGCAATTGAACCAAAAAGCGAACCAACTGGCCCGGTTTCTAAGAGCGGATCTGGACGTTGGCCCGGATACGCTGGTGGGAGTCTGCATGGAGCGCAGCATAGAAATGGTGGTTGCGTTGCTGGCCGTGCTGAAAGCCGGGGGAGCTTATGTGCCTCTTGATCCTCACTATCCCGGCGATAGGCTTGATTACATGCTGCGTGATGCCGCTCCCCGGGCCTTGCTGTCTCATGGTGAGGTGCCGGCTGCGGTGCGCGCGCTGTTGGTTGAATACGCCACGGGCGCTGGTGCTAACGTAATCGACCTGAATGAGGATGCACCGAAATGGTCCGGACGAGACGTCGGCAATCTGCTGCTGGCGGAAAGAGGGCTGACTTCCTCCCATCTGGCGTATGTTATCTATACCTCTGGATCAACAGGGCGGCCGAAAGGCGTTATGAATGAGCACCGTGGTGTCGTCAATCGTCTGGTGTGGATGCAAAAGGCGTATCAACTGAGTGCGGATGACGCTGTTCTGCAAAAAACGCCTTTCAGTTTCGATGTGTCCGTTTGGGAATTTTTCTGGCCGCTGATGTACGGTTCCCGTTTGGTAGTGGCGAAGCCCGAAGGACATAAAGACCCCGCCTATCTGAGTGCTTTGATCCGGAAGCATCGGATAACCACCTTGCATTTCGTGCCGTCGATGCTGTCCGTCTTTTTGGATCAGGCTTCGCCAGAAGTTGGCGCTTGTCTGCAACGGGTGTTTTGCAGCGGCGAGGCGTTGCCGGCACGCAGCGTGCATCGGTTTCGGGAGCGGTTCGCCAATGTTGAATTACACAACCTGTATGGGCCGACCGAGGCGGCGATTGACGTAACCGCCTGGAATTGCGGTCTTGCCAAGACGGGAGGGGTGATCCCGATAGGTCGGCCTATTGATAACATCCAGCTCTATATTCTCGACGCTTATAGCCAGCCGTGCCCGGTTGGCGTAGCGGGCGAGCTTCATATCGCTGGGGTGGGCGTGGCGCGCGGGTATCTGAACCAACCCGAACTGACAGCGGAAAAGTTCATCAAAGATCCCTTTAATCCAGTGTTAGGACACGTCATGTACCGGACCGGCGATCTAGCTCGGTATCTGCCTGGCGGCAACATTGAATATCTGGGGCGTAATGATTTCCAGGTCAAGTTACGCGGCTTCCGCATTGAGTTGGGCGAAGTGGAAGCGGCGTTGTTATCACACGACAGTGTGAAAGAGTGTGTGGCGCTGGTACGTGAGGATATTCCGGGGGATGCCCGTTTGGTTGCCTATGTAATGTCGGTCGCCGACTATGCTGATAGGTGCCTAGAGGAGCTGAATCAAGCACTGAGAGCACATTTACAGGTACGTTTACCCATGTTTATGATGCCGTCCAACATCCTTTGGCTGGATGCGTTTCCTCTTACCGCTAACGGCAAACTGGATCGCAAAGCGTTGCCGTCTCCTACTGATGCGTCAATAGCGCAAACGACGACGGCGCAGCCTCCCCGCAACGGGACGGAAGCCAGATTGGCTAAACTGTGGGCTGAGTTGCTCAATACGAATGCGATTGGGCGTCAATCCCACTTTTTTGAAGCTGGCGGGCATTCATTGCTGGCTGTTGCGCTAATGATGCGGATACAGCAGACGTTCAGCGTATCATTGTCTCTGGGCGTGATCGTAAGGCATTTGGATCTGGCATCGCAAGCCGGGCTCATCGATGCTGAAATAGCAAGGGGAAGCGAGAAACGGAAGCCTGAATTTGCGCACTCACCAGAGCAAACCGGGGCGGTGCCTGTGGATTGGATTCGGGCGTTACCGACGCAGAAAGCTATATACAAAGCGGTAAAACTTAATCCTCAAGACTTGAGTAACAACAGCTTTATCGCTTTGTCGTTTGATGGTGAAGACGAACCTGATCTTAAACAGCTGCGCAACCTGATGCAGTCGGTATTTTCCCGTCATGAAAGCCTCAGTGCGCAATTCATTCTTGCAGACAGTGAACTTTATTTGCAGCCTGCCAGACGTTTCGTATTCCGACTGGAGAAACGTCAAAGTCTGGGCTCTCTGGAAGAAGACCTGCGCGATTTTATTCGTCCATTTTCGCTGGAGGACGGCATGAATGTCCGCGGACGGTGGGTGGTCGATGAACGGCGTCCACTTTTGCTGTTGGATTTTTCTCATGCTTGCATTGATGGTTCTGGTTTGATGCAAATACTTAACGAGTTGGCTGCTGAAAGCGATGAAGCTCCCTTGGGCACCAGTTTGGCGACCTATTCTCAGCTTTTCTATAGCAGGGGATTTGCGACTCTGCGGCAAGAACACGCGGATTTCTGGCGAGCACAGTTGCAGGGTTGGTCACCTCCTGTTCATGTGGAAGACACCCAACTGGTCACACGTACTTGTCTCATTACCCTGGATGCTAGACGTAAAGTGCAGGTTGAAGCGCTCACGTCACGATTGAAGATCACGGTTCCTGAATTCTTCATGGCGGTATTTTTGCTGTTTAAAACTCGTTTGGATAATCAACCAGATCAACTTACCTCCATGATATTTCATGGCCGGGACCGGTTGGAACAGCAGGAGGTTATCGCTCCGCTGATGGCGGTTTTGCCCGTGCGGGTAAGGTTGCGGAGTGAGGTGGCGCAGCAGGGGACACTGTGCGATATAAATAACTTAGAGATAGTGAGTGCAGCGGTGCGCGAAGCCTGCCGAAATTACCTGTTTGACGCTGAAGAATTAGCGGCGCTATATCCGGAGCTTTCCAAGAGGGCGCTGTCGCCCACGGCCTTTTTCGGTTACTTCCAAAAAGCGGGTTTTGACGGTTGTATCGCTGGCGCGTCCTGTCAGCAATTGGAGCTCCTCAACGTTTCAGGCGAACAATCGCACTGGAACCTGACATGTGAAGTTGCTGAACATGCTGCTGGTTTTGATGTACATCTGGAAGCTCTCTCGTTCAATGTGGGAAGCGATATAAGGGATTGGGAAGCACTGTTTAACTCGATTTTGCAAAGTGCGTTAAGTGTTGGGTGATATGAAAACTTTGGCTGTTATAAAAAGTAAAGTAGGAAGGCGCGGAAATGCTCGCTAATGATCCCATTGCAATAAATGCAAGAAAACAAGCACTAAAAGATTATGCCCGTCAACAACTGGATGCGGAATATCAGGGGTGTCCCTTTTTTGTGATGGCACCACCGGCGTCGGACACAGCGGTAGTCACTGCGTCATTCGCACTGGCGGAAAAACTGAATGACAGAATTTTCACCATGGCAGCGGCGTCTCCGTTGCATCGTTTGTCGCTGTTTTCCGCCTGCATCAAATATCTCGCATTTCTACACTGCCGTGAGCCGGAGGGGTGCTTGACTTGGGCCATCGAGGCGGAAGACATGACGGGGAACGTAACATCGGCGGCTTTATCCGCTGATTGTCCCGCGGGCGTTTATCTCGTTCCTGCCGAATGGCACCTGACGGAAGCGGAGCTGGCGCAACCGGTAAAACGCCTGTTTGGTGATGAGCTTGTGCAATGGAAGCAAGTTGCTGTGTTGACATCCGGTATGTCGCCGCAATCGGTGTCTTCTGTCATGTCGCAATTGCCGCAAGTTCTGGTGGGTTACTCTGAAACGCAGTCGCCCTTTGAGAACATAGATACGACGAGTTATTCACTGGGCATTTGGATTCAAGCCCACCCCAAGGAGACTTGCCTACACATGCGATTCGACCCAGCGAGGGTGGACGCAGAACTGATATCGCTTTTGATGGACCGCTTGGCCTTGTTGTTAAGCGGCATGGTGTCTGAGCCTGGCGCTCCGCTTGCGTCGATGCTCTGGATGCCACAGCAAGAGCAGGAACGAGTCGCTGCTCTATCCGCGCTGGTACCGGCGCAGCCACTGACGTACACAAATGTGGCGCAGGCCATTACGGTCTCGATCCGTGACAGAGCAGAAACTCTGTTTCTGGAGAGTGATGGTCAGACCGTTAACTTTAAGCAATTGGGGCAGTATACGGCAGACTTGTTAACTGATCCCCATTTACCCCAGTGGGAATCATTAGGCGATTGTGTGCTTATCGTTGGAGCCAAGGGAGTGGAAACCATGCTTGCCGCTATGGCGTGTATGCGCATCGGTAAGCCATTCTGCCTGCAATCGCATAGTGCTCCAGAAAGGCAGTTATTGGATATCATCGAGATACATAACACCAGGACGGTTCTGTTGCAGGAAAGTGTCTGCGAGATGGAGGAATTCTTCCGCACCCGAGGCTGTCAGGTTGTCATGCTGCCGCACTATAATTCGGTTTCTCTGGCTGGTATGGCGCGTATAGAGGATGCGTCAACCTTGTCTGTTCTGTTACGCAAAGGTGAGGAAATCAACCCCGACGACGCACTGTGCGTGGTGATGACCTCCGGCAGTGAGGGTAAACCGAAAGGTTGCGTTAATACTCACAGAGCATTACTCAATCTCAGTGATGAAAAGCAAACCCTGTATCGCACGGCTGGCTTCAGGGTCGCCTCTATGGCGAACCATACTTTTGACTACTTCGTACTGGAGTGTGTGCAGTGTCTGGTACAGGACATCGTGTTGGTCATGTTGCCGGAAGAGGTGCGTACAGACGCCGGGAAGTGCGTCAAATTCCTACATGAAAACCGCATTGATATGTTATTCGCCACGACGGTACTGGCGGAAGAGATCATGGAACTGGGCGATATCCCTAGTTTGCGTCAACTGTATTTCGGCGGCGAAAGTCTGAGGACGTTTCAAAAGAATAATTACGCGCTATTTAATGTATACGGTCCCAGCGAAACTGGCGTTATCACCACCTATTTATCCATAGTGCGCAATGACCAGAAAATCACAATCGGTAAGCCGCTTAGTGGCAGTCAGTGCGTTGTGGTGTTTCCCGGAACCTTAGAGCTATGCCCGATTGGTGTACCGGGCGAGCTGTTGATAGGCGGTGTCGGAGTGGGGGCGGGCTACATGAATCGCCCGGAGCTCACTGAAAAGGTATTTATAAACCTGGATACAGAGTGGCTGAAAGGTAAATATTATCGTAGTGGAGATCTCTGTTGTTGGGACGTCTGGGGAGAGATTGAAATCCTGGGGAGACGCGATCGCCAGCTGAAAGTGAACGGTTTTCGCATCGAACTGGACGCAATTGAAAAGAGCCTGCTGGAACTGCCGACAGTGTCACAGGCAGCGGTTATCGGCATAACAGACAAACGGGGACATGCTCGTCTGGGGGCCTTTATCGTTGTGACGGACAGCCGGGTAACGGAGCAAAACGTAAGAGAAGCATTATTAAGCCGGATGCCGGCCTATATGGTTCCAGGTCAGATTGTTCTGGTGTCGGAATTGCCGCTGACGCGCAATGGCAAACTAGATCGACAAGCGCTGAAACAGGCGCTTGGCAAAACAGCACATGGCGATATCATCCGGCCCAGTGGTCCAACCCAAGAGTGGCTGGCAGCCTGTTGGGCGCGATATTTGGAGTTGGAGGTTGGTGCGTTATCGGTAGACAAAAGCTTTTTCGCCTTGGGCGGGCACTCGTTACGGGCGGTGAGAGTTCTGGCGGAAATTCAACATGAATTTGGTCAGGCTGTGTCTTTGTTGACGTTTTTCCAAAACGATACGATCGAGAGTCTGGCGAAAATAATCGATGCCCGACTTATCGGCGAAGACAGAATGACGATGAACGGCTTATCGAGCCTACTGGAAACAGCTCCCCAGCTTTCGGCTGACGGGCGTGGGCCATTATCGGCACAAGAAGCTCGGCTCTATGCGCAATATCGTCTGCATCCGGAATCACTGGCTTATATTCTGGCTCTGGAGATTCCTTTATCGCAGGAGGTCTCTGCTGATGCGGTGTCCCGAGCGCTACAGGCTCTGATCGAGCGTCACGATATTCTGCGCACCCGATACCGTATAGATAACGAAGGAATTCCCTACGCTGAGATATTACCGTTGCTCATGGTTGACCGGGTGCTGATCAATGACCGGAACCAGTGGTTACAAGTACGGACGCGGGCTTTTGATTTGGGTGAGGGCCCTTTGCTGAGAGGCTATCTACAGGAAGTGAACCCGGAGCACGCCTGTTTGCAGTTGCAAATCCATCACATATTAGTGGATAAACCTTCACTGGAAATTCTCCAGAGCGAGTTTGAGCAGTTGTTGGCGCAGGCATCGCTGGCTCCCGTTGCGTTGCGTTACCGGCGTTACGCTATGGCATTGACGGACGCCCGTCAGCACCAGGTTTGGGAACAGGCCGGGACATTTTGGAAAAACTATCTTGAGGGGCTTGAGTTCGATCCGTTCGGGCATGGTGCGGTGGACGCTGGCAGCAAGATGGGAACTGTGTCCTGGCACCTGTCGGCGACGAACATGGCCGAAGTGAAACGTCTTTGCGGGGCATTAAATGTGACCCCGGCTACATTCTTCCTTGCAGTGTGGGGCCTTGCTGTAGCGCGTGCGGGGCGTAGCAATGCATTTTCCATTTCAGTGGCTAATGCGTTTCGTCCAAGGTGTGCGCTGGAGACGGTGGGTATGTTCGTTTCATTATCCCCTTGCGCATTTCGCTTTGATCAGCAGGTAGGGACTTTGGATGAATTTATCAAAAAGTTGGCGGGTGAGCAGTGGAGTGCGGTTGATCATCTTTTTTTCCCGATTGAGGAAGCCTTTGCGTTGTTCAGTCGTGACCCGCGGATGTTTGGCCGCAATCCGCTGCTCAATGTCGCTTATTCCTACATTGACATAGCTGAGGGGGAGCATGAAGCGTCGGGCGCAGATGATTTATTGGTAGAAGCGCACGGGCCGCTCAATCTTGCAGTAACCCATAGAGCACAAAACTGCCGATTAACTCTGGAGTATCAGGTTGACGCCTTCACTGATTCACAGATAGAAGCCATCGCCACCCGCTATCAGGAAATCTTACAGCAAGTCCTGAGTCACGACCCTTCCACTTTGCAGGTTGATAAATTGATCGTGTCCGCCGGGGCAGTTAAAAAGGCGTTTCGGCCGATTCAACGGCGTGAGTCATATACCCAAATTGATACAATGCTGATTAACGCGTTTTTGACATTGTCCGACCGACCCGCAGTTATTGACGACGAAGGCGTTGTCACTTGGGGGGAGTTCGCCAAGTTGACCACTGTGTATACGCGGGTTTTAAATCAGAGCGCGATCCGGCGGGCGCTAATCCTGGAGCGTCAGGGGCGTCAGTTACAGGCGTTTCTGGCGGCCTGTTTCCTGACGCGCACGACCTATTTGGCGCTGGAGACGGGGACGCCGGAGGCGCGTATTAAGGAAGTTATCCGCCATGCGGAGCCGGATCTCGTGGTTAAGACCGGTGCTGTTGCGCTGGATGGATGCGCACAATCGCAGGATAACGTTACGGTTGATTCTTTTCCCATAGATTGGCGCGACTTTCAAAGTGTGAAATGCCGCGACGATAATCCTATTGCCTGGATACTGTATAGCTCCGGCACTACCGGCAGACCTAAAGGCATTTGCGTTGCTGCACATACGGCGGCGCAATATGTGGATTCTCTCGTCAATATGCTGGGGTTGAAACAAGGATTGCGGGTGGCACAGCAGTTTTCTCCCAGTTTTGACGGCTATCTTGAAGAAGTTTTGTTGGCCTGGGCGTTGCAAGGGACGAGCGTAGTGGCCGACCGCTACAGTTTGCTGGATGATCGCAAGGCGAGGGCGTTTTTAGCTCACTACCGGCCTGATGTCATTTCCGCCGCTCCTGCTCTTTTCTCTGCCTGGAACCGTATGCCGGATTTGGAACCTTTGCCCAAGGTCTGTATCTCCGGCGGCGATTTCCTCGCCGCTGGAGATATCAGCCAGTTGCTTGGACGAATGCAGATTTGGAACAGTTATGGCCCCACGGAAACTTGCATTGCCGTGTCGATGGTGAACTGTGCACGGTTGGCGTCAGGAGCAGCGCTTTCCATCGGCGAACCATTTGGTCATGTTGCCTTTGCCGTGGTTGACCCGGATGGTATCCGGCTCCAGCCTGGTCAATGGGGAGAGCTGGTGATTTATGGGGATTTTGAGCGTCACGGCTATCTGAATGATCCGGCGCTTACTGCGCGTAAATTTGGTCGGGACGATCAGGGGGCTTTCTTCCGCACCGGCGATTTAGCAATGGCGGATAAAGACGGACTGTTTTACCTCAAAGGGCGCATGGACGACAGCTGTAAGGTACGGGGCAATTTTATCGGCCTGGGAGAACTGGAGAACAAAGCCGGACAATATCCGGGCGTGACCGCGGCAGGTGCCGCGGTGGCGTTCGCCGGAACGTCGGAGGCCTGTTTGGTTCTGGCGATTGAAGGAGAGATGAGTGCAGGAAAGGAGAATATTCAGTCAGGTCTGCAACAGTATTTAGCCCGACATTACACCCGATCTCATCTGCCATCAGCGATATTTCCGGTGGCGTATTTGCCCCGAACTGAAATAGGCAAGCTGGACCGGCAGCGGATCGTGGCGCTGTTTCAGGAGTGGAGCGAATACACGCATCAAACGATGGAAGAACAGGCTTCGACGATGGATGAGGAGCTGCAAACACTTCTCGCTTGCTGGAGGAAGTGTCTGGAATATAAAGGAGCGCTGACGCTGGATTCCGACTTCTTCCTGGTGTCCGGATCGTCCCTGAGCGCTGTACGCCTGGCTAGTCAACTAGAAACGTTATTCGGTGTTACGTTCAGCCCCGTCGATGTGTTCCGCCACCCTACGCTCGGCGAACAATGGTCATTGCTCAAAGGACGGCGGGACCTGAATAGGGCGAGCGATACACTATTAGAGGAGCGTTTCCTGAACGCTGATGAGCCGGGCATTCCCAAACTCATGCTGCTGCCGCCGGCGTTAGGTGGGCTTATTGAATTGCAGGCTCTGGCGGACAAGCTGGCGGGGCGAGTGACAGTATCTGTTTTGACGACGGAACCCAGCACCGTTGAAAACTTGCCGGAACAGGGGTTTAAAGAGGCGTTGTTAAGTACCTTGACGTCACGCATTAAAGTGCAGGACACCCATTCGTTACGGCCGCTGTGGTTGGGAGGTTATTCCCTCGGGGCTGAGGTATTGGCGGTGTTGCTGGAGCAACAACCGGAATTGTTGCAACACATCAATAAGCTGGTATTTCTCGATCCCAATTTGCAAACCGAAGTGTTTGGCGGTGATGAGTTGTATTCGGAGTTCGTTGAATTCTTTCGCGGCGTCAATTGCCTGACTTGCGATAGCGCCGGGATTGATTCCGGCATTGATGTTGAGACGTTGCAGAGGGAATTCCCTGCGCTCCATCAGGAGTGGTGTTATTACCGGTTGCAGCACCAGATCCTTGAAGGGAGAACATTCCATGAGCGAATTTTGGCGCTGTCGTTAAAGAATCTCTCCGTCACCATGTTCTTTTCCGACGACGCAGACGGAGAATGTATTGATGAGCTTATGCAAAAACTAAAAGGATGTTGCGCTATCCATCGCAAAAGCAGCGATCACTTTGAATTCGTTAAACAATTAACTCCCAATGACTTTATAGACCCGGAACAAGGTAAGACATTATGAGTGCAGAAATAAGAGAAGATTTGGATATCGCCGTCGTCGGTTTGTCAGGTCGATTTCCGGGGGCCGGAAACTGTGGTGAATTTTGGCGAAATCTACTCATGGGAGTGGATGGGATCTCCCGTTTTACGGAGGATGAGTTACTTAAAGCGGGGCATGACGCCAGTAAGATACGCAATAAAGACTTTGTGCCAGTCAACGGCGTGCTTGAAGGCGCGCAGTATTTTGATGCGGAATTCTTTGGCTACAGTCAGGCGGAGGCGGCGCTTTTGGATCCGCAAACCCGTTTGATGATGGAGTGCGTCTGGCATGTTCTGGAGAACGCTGGCGTCGATCCTGATAAACGGGGCCGCAAGATCGGACTGTTCTTGGGCGCGCGCAGCACGGTGCAGTGGACCATGCAGGCGATGTTGTCCGAACAGGTTGAGAATGTAGGCGGCTTTCTCGCTTCTCAGTTGTCCAATAAAGACGCGATGAGCACGCTGATCTCCTGGAAGCTTGGGCTGGAAGGTCCCAGTTTCACCCTCCAGACTGCCTGTTCAACCAGTCTGGTTAGCGTGCATCAGGCCGTACAGAGTTTGTTGAGCGGCGAGTGTGATTTCGCCGTTGCTGGTGGAATCAGTTTGTTGCTGCCGCAACAAAATGGCCATACCTATCAAGATGGCATGTTGTTTTCAAAAGACGGTAAGACCCGGGCGTTTGACGCGGAGGCCACCGGCAGTGTGTTCGGTAGTGGCTTGGGTGCGGTAGTGTTGCGGCGGGCGGGGGACGCTATCGCCGATAAAGATCCTATATGGGCCATTCTCAAAGGCTCCGCCATTAATAATGACGGCACCCGCAAGGTAGGCTACACCGCACCCAGTGTTAAGGGACAAGCGGAAGTGATTCGCTCCGCTTTGCAGATGGCCGAAATCGACGCTGCGGAGCTGGATTTTATCGAGTGTCATGGAACGGCGACCTCTTTGGGGGACAGCATCGAATTCATGGCGTTGCGTGAAGTTTTCAATGAAGGGAGATCTTCCGCTGGTACAGCGGAGACGTTGAATCCGTGTGTGTTAAACCAATACGCGCTGGGTGCGGTTAAAACCAACATTGGGCATCTGGACGCCGCTGCCGGCATTGCCGGTTTCATTAAGATGGTATTGGCGCTCAGACACGGAGTGATCCCGCCTACGCTGCATTTCCAACAGCCCAATCCTCAATTGGAGTTTGAGCAGTCGCCATTTTATATCAACACCCGCGCTGAATCTTGGCCATCAAAAGAGGGGAAATTGAGAACCGGCGGCGTCAGTAGTTTCGGCATCGGCGGAACTAATGCGCACATGGTGCTCCAGCAATATATTTTCCCTCTGGAGGCCAGTGATGCGAGCGGCGGCGATAAAGGGCCCGAAGTCTGTTTCTTCCCGTTTTCAGCTAAAAACAAAGCTTCTCTGGCGCTGCAATTGGAGTCGGTATCTCATTGGCTGGTGTCGCAAACCGGTTCAGATTTACGTGCGTTGTCCCAGACCTTAAGCAAGCGACATAGTTTTTCGTGTCGAGTGATGTTCGCGGCGGATTCGAAGTTTGCTCTGATGCGACAAATTGAACAATATCTGGCATTTGATGAAGAGGCTGATGTTCTGGTATTGATTCGACAATCCTTGGAAAAACAAGTCTTAGAAACGACGTTGCCAGATAATCTCTCAGAGAAGCTTGAGGCTATCTCCAACTGGGTGTCCGGTAAGACGAAAGAGCTTGGAAAACTGCTTTTCAGCCCCTTTAACGGACAACTGTTAATGGATGTGCCCGGATATGCTTTCATTCGCGAAGAGCATGGCGCAGGGCATATTACGGATAAGACTTGGGCGCAAATCACTAACATTGTCTCTGCGCCTGATGGTAAAAGCTTGTTTAAAAACGCTCCTGGTCTGCTGGCACCATTCTGGCGGCCTGTACGCTTGCCGGGAGAACCGATGCAAGAGGATAAGCCGCGCGCCGCGCTGCTGGTTGACCAATCTTTAGCGTTTTTTACCGGTGGGTTGGCAGACAAAAATCAGATTGAGACCGTCAGCCTGAATATGCTGTGTTCGGAGCAAGTGCGAAGTGCTCTCGCGGGGCTGTCTATCAGCTTGCAGAAGAACCCGTCTCTGGTGCTGTCGCTGGCGTTCCCGACTGATGGGTTTTCTTTCTCCCCAGCTTCGTTCCAAACTTTGTCTGAATTGGGCAAGGTGCTCGCGGAAGCCGATTTCTCCGCGTTTACTTCTGTGCATATTTACTTGATCACCTCTTATTTCTCCAGAACAGGTGATAGCGGATGTCTGACTGAATCGGTATTGACGATGGCAGCTCTTAAAGCGCTGGCTTTAGTGTTGCCCCAGGAGATCCCTGGCATCAATTGCGCGTTTTTGTGTATTCAGAATCCAAGTGAGGATTGGACGCCTGCGGTTCTGACCGGACTGTTGCAAACCCCGTTGCATGGGCCTTTGAAACTTAATGACGAGGGGCTGTTTGTTGAAGATTTCCGTTGCCCGGATGTGGAAGAGAATGAGGTATTGGATGAAGCGCGCTTCACGGGGAAAACCTATGTTATAACCGGCGCCGGCGGCAGAATGGCCGGGGCGATGGCGAGGGTGATCGCACGACGTTTTCAGGGACGGCTGGCGTTAATCAGCCGCCAGTCTGCTGATTCTCCTGCCATGAAGCGCTTGCAGGAGGAGCTAAAGGAAGCGGGCGCTGGGGCGGTGGAGATTTTCCCGTATGTCCTGGAGTCAGAAGCCGATGCATTGGCGTTGTTTGAGTCCATTCGTCATCGTTTGGGCGATATTAGCGTGGTTATTCACGCTGCCGGCGTCACGGATGGGGACTCCTTTTCTCCGTTGGTTCAGCTCAATGCTGACCATTACCGCGTACAACTCGAGCCAAAAGCCCGGGTGGCGGAAGTTCTCGCCAAAGTATTTGAAACTATTCCTGTCGAATATTGCTTCGTAACTTCTTCTATGTCGGCGTTTTTCGGCGGCATTGCACATGCGGCATATGCAACGGCCAACTTGTTCCTGGACGGTTGGGGACAGATTCAAAACAGACGGCCAGTGGGGCCTCGTTGGGTTGTTGTGAACTGGGAAACTGTCCACTTTGAAGAGGAGCATCGAGGCGATACGCTTGTTTGGGGCGTCAACGAAGTCGCTTTCACCGGCGCTGAGTTTCCTGCCTTGTTCGAGAGTAGCCTGCGTGAATACGACCACGAAAATCAGAAAATCTTCTCCGCCGGTCAGTTTATGGACAGGCTGTACGCCTGGGGAGGAAGGCGCACTATCAATGGCGATCGCAAAGCGCAGTTGGCAGGTGGCGTCAAACTGAAGCCCAGACCGGAAACGCTGACTTCTGTTTATCAACCTCCCACTAATGATATACAGAAGGAAATCGCTGCTATATGGAGCGGCATCCTCAGCGTTGATGGCGTCGGCATCGATGATAGATTCATGGAACTGGGTGGCGATAGTTTGAAGACTATTGTGATGGCGGAAAAAGTGTATAAAAAACTTGGTAAGCGAGTTTCCATTCAGGAATTTTTCGCGCAACCCACCATTCGCGAGATTGGACGGCAATTTATCGACGACCAGGAGGCTTTCCATCCGGCCTTACTGGCCGTCGATCTGTCTGAGCCGATTGTCGCCAGTGCGGATCAGGAGTTGCTGTACATACATCAGACAACTTTTGCCGACGCCAGCTATAACATGCCAGTGGCTTTTCAATGTCCAGGCTCGGTCAGCGCAATCTCCATCGCCGCGGCGATAGAACAGGTTGTCGACAGGCATCCGGTGTTGAAATGTCTGTTTAAAAGACAGAACGCCAATCTGGTGATGCTGCCTCAGCTTGACGCTAAAGTCAGCTTGACTGTGTTTGAGGCTGGACCGACTCAGGAGGAAAACCTTGCTCGCCTCGAACAGTTTGCCAGGATGCCTTTTGACCTGCATGTTGAATTTCCAATTCGCGCCATGATGATAAAAGACGCGGACGCAGGCCAGTCTCATCAGGTGCTGATCGTTGTTCACCACATTGTATGCGACGCTGTTTCTCTGGGCATACTCGCCCATGATTTTCAAAGTATGCTTGAGGGACGGCGGTTACCTGCACCGGAGTATAGTTTCGCTGCATATCGGCGCTACCAGCTAGAGTCCGGAAATGAGGAGCAGGCACGGAAAAATAAAGCCTATTGGCTTGCCAACCTATTGCCTTTGCCAGCGCCGCTGGCGCTGCCGATAGTGGATGATTATGACGGGCATGTCGGTACTGAAAGTCACCGGGGTGTAACGCGGGTTAAAAGTCTTTCTCCACAAACCAGTGAAGAAATCAGGCGCTTTTGCCGTGAGTTTGGTTTGCCCACGTTTACCTTTTTCCTCGGGGCATTCGGTGTGTTGATGACGAAAATCGCCCGTGCTGAGTCCTTTCTGCTTGGTGTTCCGGTCACGGGACGTACACAGCCGGAAGAGCTGGCTCTGGTCGGCTACCTTGTCAACATGTTGGCTCTGAAAATTGAGCCGGATGCGGACTTTCTCATAGCGGATTATCTCCTGGAGTTTAACGCGCAGTGGTCTGAAAGCGCGCCTTATCAAACTTATCCGATGAGTACATTGCTGGAAGATCTGAGCGCTGAACGCTACTGCCAAAGCCGTCAAGGTAAGCATCCGTTGTTTGACGTGGTTTTCGGATACCTGCCCCTGAGTCTGAACGGCGCTGATGAAGCGGCCTGGCGGCCCGGATTTTCCCGACTTGAACTGGCATCGGATACGGCCAAGTTTGATTTGTTGATGGAAGTGTCTGAAACCGGAGAAGCCTTTGATTGCACTATACAGTTTCGCGAACGCATGTTTAGCGAAGCAACCATTATGGCGGTGTTTGAGTACTTCTTCACTTTGATAGATGAGGTGCTTGCCGATCCTGACGCGGAAATACAGGAACTGCTCAAGAGCCTTAGCTATGAGCATACGCTGGATGAGTCTGCTCAGGCGACCGACCGGGATGTGGATTTAGAGTTTAATTTTTAGGGGGAGAGTGAAACATGAGTTTTTTCGGTAATACATGGAATGCGCTCGGCGATATCGCAATGTGGACGTTCGAAGAAGTGAGTATTTATCGGCACAAACAAGGGAGGCCACGGGAAACGGGAAGCAACGACGCGCTGGCTCGTCTTGAGGCGGCCGAATACCGCAACGTGGAGAAAGTCTCGGATATTTCCGTCGCCGAGTTCAGTGAACGCTACTTGATGAAAAACGAGCCGGTTATTATCGCCGATGGTTTGAGAGACTGGCGAGCGAAGCAGATTTGGAGTTTTGACTACTTTTGCCAGCAGTTCGGTGATATGTCCGTGCAGTTGCAGGATGCCGGATTCAAACCGAAAAAGTGCGTCGAGCTGTGCGCTTACCTGCGGGAAATCGCTTCATTGCCTGCTGTTGAGCTGGGAGAGATGGGGAATGACCATGATTATCTGCGATACACTTACGACTCGTTTTTTAAACACTTGCTATTCACTTGGGGATTTGGCAACTGGGTGAACACTAACTCGTTCAGCTTCCTGGCATTTCAACATATTCAGGACCATTGGCGCAGACCTTATTTCCTGCCGGATGGCGGTTATAAGATTCCTTGGGTCCAGGTAGGGTCTCTGCATCCCAACAAACGGATGTGCCAGGATTGGGGACTCTACTTTTCCGCTCCGGGTGCTTGCACCCGTTTACACGTTGATGGTATGCGGACCAATGCCGTGTTGTGCCAAGTCGCGGGTAAAAAAGCTGGCTGGATCTTTTCTGCCTCGCTTGAGGATGCGGCCAGAAACGCTGCCGAGGGCCGTGTCGCTCCATCACAATCCGCCGGCGGGGAAAATCAGAGAGGCCAACCTCACAGCGAAGATCGAATATGGCGATTCGATTTGTTGCCGGGTGAGATCATGCTGATACCCAAAGGACTCGCTCATGAGGTGCATACCTTATCGTCCAGCATTTCTTTGACTTATAACTTTGTCACCAATCCGGAATACCGGGATTACTTCAATTTCAAAAGCGAGCGCGGCTCGGGCTGGATAGCTAGCGCGCCAATTGCCGCCGTTCCGGAGCTCGCTCTCATTCACCAGCGTAACCCTTTCCCCGTCAACACAACTAAAGGACTTAACCTTGTCTAATCCAATTTTATTTCCTGCGATTAAAAGACCGGAAGCCGAAGTTCAGCTGGTGTTTTTACACCATGCCGGTGGCTCCAGTTACCCTTATCTGCAATTGGCTCACAAGCTATCCGGATTAATTGAAGTCTATTGTCTGGAACTGGCGGGCAGAGGCGCGCGCATTTCCGAGCCTTTCCAGGCGGACGTTGAGACGGTGCTGCCTTATATTCTTGCTGCGATAAAACATTCGGGATTGGGAGAAGATAAGCCCTTGCTGCTGTGCGGACACAGTCTGGGCGCGGAGCTTGCCTATCAGACTGCGTACAGACTTGAGCGCGAAGCGCCTGGAAAGACGTTCAGCCTCATTATCTCCGCGCGCGGTTTTGTCGAGCCCAACGTTTTGGGGAGTGAGCTGCATGAGACGTTGTCGGATGCTGATATATTGCGCCTGCTTGAACAGTATGAGGGAACGCCCTCAGAGATTCTGGCTGATCCTGAGTGGCGAAAATATGTGATTAGCGTAATGCGAAATGATCTGCGTTTGCTGGCGTCTCTGTCCAGGTTGCCTAAGCCGGCGTTAAACGTCCAAGCTCATTTGATGGGAGGTGATCAGGACCGCCGTGTTCCTGTCTCCCGGCTAGCGGAATGGCATCGGGTATTTACTGTGCCGGTGACGCAAAAAATTTTCACAGGAGGACATTTTTACCTGTTTACTAATGATGAAGTGATCCCTTGGATCGAAGAACGAGCCAGAGAGTTGGCAGAACAAACCTCCGTTCTGTCTTTTTCATAGTTCTTTAACTGAGCGCGATTGTGCTCTCAATGACTCCAACCAAGCTGAGTAAGAAATATGTCTTTATTTTCACAAACGATAACTGACTTCTGGCGGACGCCATTTTTGAACGGAGACGTTCTTTATAGTGATGAAGTCTTTACTGTTGCCATCAACCCTGGTTTGAGCGAAGACCGTCGGGTCATGGTGCTGGAAACTTCCGATGATCGGGTTATGGCGGTCCTGACACCTGCGTTGGCCGATAAGTTAAGACTGTATCAGCGACAAGACCTGTCTGAGCCGATTTTTCGTCGGAAATTGAATGAAGCGGGAGTCACTCTACATGGTGCAGATTATCTTTTTTACTTTTCAAAAGCTGATAAGAACGTATTGCTGCAAGAGAACCTGGAAGGTGTCTTGCGTCGGTTAACAGAGCAAGATGACGCGGTTTTCTCCGAGTTCCAGTCCTCAGCCTCGGAACAAGACTTGGACGACGCTTATGTGGAATTGGATCACTGGGCGGTATTTGGCTCTTTTGAGCAAAAACGTCTGGTCAGCGCCGCCAGCATGTATCCTTGGGAGAATGCGCCAATTGCGGATCTCGGCGTATTGACTCTAACGCCCTTTAGAGGGCAAGGTCACGCCCGCAAAGTAGTACGTTCAATTAGCAAGTACGCCTGTGATCAGGGATATGAACCTCAGTACCGATGCCAGCTTGATAACCAGACGTCTGTGTCGCTGGCTAAAGCAGCGGGTTTAACGCTGTTTGGCAAGTGGGAAGTGATCTCTCCCGATTCCACTGATTGAGCGATGGTTGTCATCCAAGAAGTGAACCTGAAATAGAAACCTGTTAAAACCTAATAAAAAAGTAGTCACTATGTCAAAACTTAAAATAGCCGTGGTTGGCGGCGGAAATATTGGTTCCAGTCTTGCTTTTGATTGTGCTCTGCGGGGGCATGATGTGGTTGTTATTGAAAAAGACGCTCTTTCTTGCGAACAGAGCCGGGCGCGCATCACGGAAACCGCCGGTTACGCTCCTTTGTTCAGCCCGCTAGCTAAAGGAAAAGCACTTGAGGAGATGCTGTCCAACATCATCTGGTCTCAAGATTTGCAATCCTTGTCCGATTGTGCATTTGTGGTGGAAAACATCACGGAAAATATAGAGCTTAAGCAGTCGTTATATGCGCGAATGTCTGAGTTTATCGCGCCAGATACAGTGCTGGCGGCGAACACTTCCTGCATTCCTATCACAAAACTGGGTTCGTACCATAAAACGCCCTCTCAGGTGATTGGCGTGCATTTTATGAATCCGGTTTATCTTAAGCATACCGTAGAGGTTATCGTCGGTCTGAACACTTCCGAACAAACCAAAGATCGGTGTCTGGAAATCTTGGGTATGCTGGGTAAAAAAGCCGTTGTGGTGAAGGACGGTCCTGGCTTTGTCTCTAACCGGATTTCCCATTTATTTATGAATGAAGCAGCTTTCACCATACAGGACGGCGTAGCTCAACCTGCGGACGTGGACGCCATATTTAAAGAGTGCTTCGGTCATAAAATGGGGCCGCTTGAAACGGCGGATCTGATTGGCATTGACACGGTAGTAAATTCCCTTGATGTGCTCTACCAGATGTTTCAGGATCCAAAATATCGGGTTTGCCCACTGATGCGGACAATGGTCGATGCAGGTCATTTGGGACGTAAATCCGGCAGGGGTTTTTACACCTATTAAATCCTTGGCGATCAGGTAATCACTTTAAATACAGTGCTCCTGACAGCGGGGGGCATTTAATGAGTTAAATAATCAGCCAATTATAGGGAAAGCAATATTAAATATATTCGGAGACGGCTCTCAGAAAAAAGCAAAAATTGATATTCCAGATGTAAATAATACCTTTGAGTTCTCTGCTCCGTTAAAAGAAAAGAATTCCCTGATGATATGACACGACCACATGATTCCACCAGCGGTGCATTTCGGGAAGCTGATGTGAGGACACTGTTTCTTGTTAGAGAAGTTGGAACATCGTATGCCGTAGACTTCGATTCATCACGGGTGATGCGTTCAGCAAGCGAAACCCGTCCTCACAACATCGCATTTAACTACGTAGTGAGAGTAGCATAATGACAGCACAAAAATACTCTTTAGAACCTGAAGTAGCGGTTTTGGGAAAAGATGGAGGGGGAGAATAGTTTTCAGATGTTAAATGTAAACTTTGAATATATTTTCGACTACGAAATATTGAAATACTTATTGCTGTCAATTATATAAAACAGTTAATCTTATAAGAAATAGGAATGCCGCATTATTATTTTCATGAGCTAGACTTTGATTGGTATGAATTGCATAGGCAGTGTTTTTTCAATAACTTAATATGCTTATTACATAGGAATATTATTTAATTTAAGAGGAATATATGAGCAAGAAAAATAATTTTAAAGCTTTATCTATTAATGCTAATCCGTGGCCGTTGCCCTATTTTTCAGTAAAAGCTGTAAATTATTCAACTGGAACAGAATGGTTAGCGGATTCTAGTTATATAGGAGTGTCAAGACCACGAAACATAGTATTTAACTATATTGTAAGGGCAGCATAATGAATATATCTGTACTTGAAGAAATCCCGGTAGGAATACCACTTCCTTGGCCGACTAACATACCACCAAATGGGTGGGCGAAATGTAATGGCGCTATCTTTGATAAATCTTTATATCCAAAATTAGCGGAAGCTTATCCTAGTGGCATATTACCCGATTTACGGGGTGAATTTATTCGTGGCTGGGATGATGGGCGTGGGGTGGACGTTAATCGATATCTACTTTCCAATCAACTGGCAGATATTGCTCCACATAGTCACAGGATTGGTCGGATGTGGTCCAACTCAAATGCTGGAGCCGAGGGTTTGGGTACACCAAGCCGTATTCTCAATAGTGTCTACCAAAACGTTAACTACGGGATTGATTCTCGCGGACTAGGCATTGCTATCGGAATGGGATCGGGTGGTTTCGGTTATATGGATAATGTGGTTGCTGCTTCAACAGGAACAGAAACACGTCCGCGAAACGTAGCATTTAATTACATTGTGAGGGTTGCCTGATGAATAAGGCTGTACTGGATAAAAATAATATTGCTATCAGTACCGGAAGTATCATTGTGTTTAATTACGATGCGATTACGCTGGAATATTTAAACAGTACTGATGAGTATCTGCCTATTGGTGTCGGTCTTCCTGCTAATGCTTGCACAGATGCACCACCTGATATTAAGGAGGGATATGTCGCTTGCCGTTCATCTGATTTAACCCATTGGCTGATTGTACCCGATTACCGTGGAAAAACAGCTTACAACAAGCAGACACGTTTGCCGCAGGAAATTGCTGAAATCGGTGAGCTACCTGAAACCCTGACTTTCAAAAAACCTGTCACCGATTACGATAAGTGGGATGGTCAAGAGTGGGTAGTTGATAAAGACCTACTGAAATCCCATCAAATTGAAGAAGCCAAGCAGCAGAAAGCAACACTGCTACAACAAGCGAATGAAATACTATCGTTACTCCAAGACTCTGTTGACCTGGAAATCTCGACAGAGTCCGAAGAAGCCGCTTTATTGGCATGGAAGAAATACCGGGTATTACTAAGTAGGGTAGATATTTCACAGGTTCCCGATGTTGAATGGCCGGAAGTGCCGGAGTGATAAACAGGACCATTATGGCTCTGATTGCTATTAATAATTTGTTAATAGATAGCCGCAGTGGATAAATGTTTATTCAATTTTGAAAAAACATATTTTGAAATTATATTCTGAATGTGATCTAAATCGATAAAAAAGCTGCCTGACGGTGGCTTCGGACTACTGACAAACCTCGTTTAAAAGAACGGGGTTTGTTTTTTTCATGATGAAAAATGTAGCAGCGGGAGTTGCAGAAAGAGATGGAAGGAATAAAAGAAAAATAGTTTTCAGATGTTTAATATAAATCTCTGGATATATTTTTGACTCCAAAATGTTGAACTACTTATTGCTGTAATTATATAAAAACAGTTAACCTTGTAATTAATAAGGATACTGCATTATTCTTTTTCTGAACTAGACTTTGATTGTCGTGAATTACAGAGGATTATTTTTACAATAATTCAATATATTGATTATAACATCATTTAATTTAAGGGATGTATATGAGTCACAAGAATGACTTTAAGGCTTTTTCTATTAATGATAATGCGAATGTAGTGAGTCAGGGAAAATATGAAGAAAGTGAGCGTTTGTCAACTGGATTTCCACCAAATGATGTTCCCACACACTTGTTAAATAAAGTATTACGTCAAGCGTCAACGATATCATCTGTCGTGGCTGATTTTATTGCGACACGATCTGGTAATGATGTTCTGGATGATGGAAACATAGTCAAACTCACTGCTCAATTAAATAAAGCGTTAGAGCAAAAAATTACAACAGATATTCCCAGTGCTTCATTAACACAAAAAGGTGTTGTTCAACTTACCAATGTGATTGGCAATAGCGACACATTGGCGGTTACACAAAAGCTTGTTCAGGAAGTAATAAACTCATTACGTGAGTATACCCGCGAAGAGATAGATAACCGGATTAAAACAGCCAATGAAATTCCTATCGGTTCTCCTATTCCGTGGCCGCTACCCCATCCACCTATTGGTTATTTCACTTGTAACGGTTCAGCTTTTAATAAATTACAGTACCCGAAATTAGCTGAAGCTTATCCTGATGGTAGATTACCTGATTTAAGAGGAGAGTTTATTCGGGGATGGGATGATGGAAGAGGGGTGGATTCATCTCGTTCATTATTGTCATGGCAAGAAGGGTCTTATTTAGTACAAGAAGTTAATAATCCGCCTGATAGTATTGTTAATTTCTCACTTAATGATCGTGTGGCACTACAGTGGGATATCCCTAAAAATCAAGCTATTTCGGTAAGAGCTAGGGGCGTTACAGCAGATCGTGGAACTTGGACTACTGCTGCTGCTTATATAGGGATATCAAGACCACGCAACATTGCATTTAACTACGTAGTGAGAGCCGCATAATGATCCCCATGTGTGTGGACCTCTGATATTGAGTGGCCGGAGATGCCGAAGTAAAAAATATAGTGAACGAATAGTGAAATGTGATTTGTGTCATAAAAAAGCCACCTTGCGGTGGCTTTTTCTTTTCCCTAACTCACTGTTTTACAGCAAGTTTTTATTTGGTGCCCAGGGCGGGACTTGAACCCGCACAGCCTTACAGCCGAGGGATTTTAAAAACCATTACAGTATTTTAAGAAACAATAAGTTAAGCTAAATCAGTTGGTTATGTTTTATATATGTGCATTAATATAGGGCTATATATGATGTTGCCGCCACTTGAAATCAGTCATCTTCAATCTGATCATAAGGGTTGAGAGTTAGTGCCAAATCGAGATGTTCTGGAGCAAAGTGTGCGTAGCGCATTGTCATATTTATAGTGCTGTGACCCAATATTTGTTGTAGCACTAAAATATTGCCGCCACGCGTCATAAAATGTGATGCAAATGTATGACGGAGCACATGAGTTAATTGTCCATCCGGGAGGATTATTCCCGCTCTAGATAATGCTCCTTCAAAAGCGTCGTAACAGTTCGAAAACAGAATTCCTCGGCGCGTCGGTAATCTATCGTATAAGCGTTTTGATATTGGTACTGTACGATTTTTACTACTTTTTGTTTTTGTGAATGTTACTTTGTATTTCATTACTTGAGATTGAGTTAATTTTTGTGCCTCTCCCCATCGAGCCCCAGTTGCAAGACAGATACGTACAACATGGCCTAGGTCTTTATTTTTGGAATCATCGCAGGCATCCAACAGGCGTTTAATATCTTCTTGGTACAGAAATGCTAGTTCTTGGTCTCCTTCTTTGAATTGTCTGATGCCACTTAGAGGGTTGCCTCTTTCCCATTCACCCATTCTCTTTAATTCTGAGAATACGGCATGCAAATATGATTGCTCTCTATTAACTGTAGATTGCGCCGGTGATTCTCGGCCTTTGGCGTTCCATTTGCCATTCAGCCTTTCTTCTCGATAAATAGCAAATGCATTTTTATCGAAATCAATAGCAAAGGGATCACCTAATCGTTTACATAAAGTATCTAATTTAGTTTTGCGCGACTTGCCATCATTAAGTGTTTGGCCGTGCATTTCATACCAACGATCAACCAAGTCGCTTAACTTTTGAGTATTCTCAGCGGAAATGTCTAAATGTTCTGTGGAAGTCATACGGCGATCAAATGAAAGTGCTTCTCCTTTTGTAGCAAACTGTTTTCTTACTCGCTTTCCATTTCGTCCGTTGGGGTAGCATTCACAAATCCATTTACCAGACTGTAGTTTTCTTACTGTCATAGAAATTTCCAAGAATTTAATTGTAAAATATCATTAAAGAATTCTTCTTTACTGTATTTCTTTCCTGCGTATTGGATCTTTGATGTTATTCGTTTGACTTTGAATGTTCTGTTATCAGATGCATTCATACAGAAGCAATTAAAATATGGTTCACCTTCTGAGTTTATCGAAACCTCATTCAATAAAACATTTCTCCTACTTCTGTTATTGTTTAAGTCTCTGTAACTGAATTCTACACTGATAGGACTATCAGCCCATATGATAGATAAATTTTCTTTAAATTCATTGGATTGTGATTCATTCCATGCCTCAGTGTCATAGGATGTATCTTCGACATCATCTTTATCACTGAATATGACTCTATCCACCATTTCTTGCAGATTTAAAAGCTCTTCGCTATTTAGAGAATTGAGATAACTCCTGATTTCTTTTTCCGATTTGAAGTTTGAAATAGGATTATTTGTGATTTTTTCAATATCTTTTTTATATCCCCGGATAAGATCATCTTGTATTTTTAGTTGCTCGTCCATTTTTTTTGCTTGTTCTTTTAACTTTTTATTTTCTTCCGTGGTAGCATATGTACCAATGGAAAACACAATAATGGTCCCTAGCACCCACAAAAAAGTAGTCATAATTATCTCCTAAGTTAATCAACAGCGTTTAATAATGCTGTTGATATTGCAATCACTTATTGCAAAGTTCTAATGCGGCATCAATAAAAGGTCCCAAGCTTATTTTTGCTCCGGGCATGTGTGGATTATCTTTCCAGTAATCTGAATTGTTGATGTCTTCTGCTGGATACTTCCCTTTTCTAGCTAATGTATGGGCTAAACCAGTCATCGCATACACTCGATTTGTGTCTAGATCCATGATAAAGGCACCGCCATAAATACACTGTAATTGTGCTTCGTTACTATTGAACGCCCATTCATCACCATATTCATCTTTAGTAATACCCTTAAAAGGCACTGCAAAAGCGACAGATGATAAAGTTAATAATAAACAACTAAGAGTGAATTTTTTGATTTTCATTTGTTGGTATCCTTTTATTGAGGTTTTCTGGTAATAGATATATAAAGCAATTAGAGTGATGAATATTTACGGCCATAATTTAGCAAAATCATAGGGCTAATTTAGAAGTCAGTGGTTGTAAGGCGAATCACAATCAGAAAGTTAATCATCCTACTTCTTTTTTGGGCTTTGACTGCGCGAACGAATCGCTAACCGCCTGCATATTTAACTGTGCCGCGCTGTCCATCGCACGATAATTTTCTATTAGCTTCTGTTCCTCGTTTGTTATGTTTGTTTGAGGGCAGCGCTTCCCTGTAAGTACATATGAGATATCTATACCAAATCTCTCGCCAAGAAGAGTAATTGTTGCTGCATCAGGCATTGTTTCTCCTCTCTCATATTTTCCCCAAGTGCGTGTAGAGATACCAAAAGCAGATGCTACAGCTTCTTGGCTATTACCTGTTTTTTCTCTTTCTTCGCGCAATCTGGCACCAATTAGGAATAATAATGCCTCTTTTGTTGTTGACATAAGAATAAAACTTCCTTAGATTGTGTTGTACAGGAACTTAGTGGATCACAATATATCATTATGAATATGAAACAAGTCAAGCATGTTCAACGATCACGTATTCCTAGGGGATTTGTATCAAAAAATCCTGTACCGATACGTCTTTCCCCTGATGAGCGTCGAGAGCTGGAAATGCTTGCTGAGAAAGAAGGTCGCTCACTTTCTAGTATGGCGAGAATTGTTCATCTTGCCGGAATGGTAGCTATTGAGTCTGAACTTCAAGCGGATTAAAGAGGCGATATGCAAAACATTACAATAAATATCAGCGTTCCTGTTCCGTATGTATCAATTGATGAATACTCACGTTTAAGTGGTATCCCTGTAGATACATGTAGGGGAATGGTCAATGATGGCCGAATTATTATTAGGCCAAAGCAACAACCAAAAGAAAAAATCGAAGTAAATTTAATAGCAATGTTGAAGGATGCCATTAAAAATAGCTGAGGTGATCATGATAAATCACACAAATCTCATTCTAAAACCGGTCAGAAATCACATAGAGAGTTATGGCGCTTTTGCAATTATCCGGCTGCCGAGAAATAAGATTAATCAAACAACATGTTACCAAATTAATGATGGCGAATATTCTTACGGCAAGTTTAATTCAAAAGAACAAGCCATGAGCCAAATTAGGCAGTTATATAGGAGCAGGCAATGAAATGTTTAATGTTTCAGCATAACAAAAAGACCATTTTAGTTATTAAAAGCGATATTGCTTATAGCTATCCGGTTTCGTCATTAAGTTGTTTATGCATCATCATGAATAATGGAAAGAAATATAACGCCACCAATGTTGTATCAGTATCTATTGAAAACATTAATGGCGAATTTTTGTTAACAGAGCAACGTTAACGAACAGGGATTAATTCTTGGACCTGCTCAGCTTCTTCAATGCATTGTTCAATGTACTCTTGATGTCCGTAATGCGTATCTGTGTGGATGGGTATTTTTTTTAAATGATTTCTAATGGTTGTATCAAACGGAGAAAAATTTTTGATGGAAGATACCGATAGTTCAGACATTAACGCTATTAGGAGAGCTTTATGAATGTTTAATTGTTCTTGAAGATTTGAAATTTGTTCGTGTAATGACTCAATTTCTTTTCTTTCATGCTCGTTTAACATTGTTGCACCTTCTTAGTTATTGAGAGGATTAATAATATGTATCATATACCAAAATATCCACAGTCGGAATTGTCAAATTTAAAATTATTATCCCCCATTGAACGCGCCGATTTTCATTTAACAATCGTGCGCAGAATAACCGATGTCCTGCAATATGCGGGAGACAACACTCCGTTATCTCTTTCTGATGTGGCTGCAATCTTTGAATCATTCATGAAGATCAGCACGGGTGAAAATTATAAGCTTGTTAATATAGAGGGTTAATAATATGTCTACTATGTCAAAGCATCAATTTGCTAAATTAATGGCTGAATATGCACAAGATGCAATTAAATCGCGTAAACCGTGGTTGCTGTGGCATGTATCATATGACAGCGGCAAAATGTGGCATGATCTTTACGGCCATCCGCAATGGGTTGTCGGCTGGGAATATCGTCGCAAACCCGAACCGGTAGAATCAGATGCAAGTAAAAAACATGTGCACGCACAATTGATGATGCAATATGCACAAGATGCTATGAAGTCTGATGAACCGTGGAAGAGGTGGGAATTTTTTTTTGAAGCACCCGGTCAGGGCTGGGAGCAGTGCAAACATAATCCTGACTGGACTAAAAAATTTAAATATCGTCGCAAACCAGAAATAATCACTGTCGGTTCTGTGAGTTTTCCAAAGCCAATAAGTGAAGCCCCTGCTCTCGACACTTTATGTTATATTGTTGCTATATGCAGTAATATTAATATTCATAGTATTACTTGGCATAATGGTTCACCAATATTTAGAACTTTATTAAAGCAAGGCCTTATTCATTTAACAGAAGAAGCCGCTCAGCAACATGTAGAAGCATTAATTAAGATAAATAAGGGAGAATTCTAATGAACTCATTAGAAAAGATGTCGCACAAGTATAAGTTGACGGGTGCTGATTTTAAATCACCAAAGCCGACAGACGGTTTATTTTATCCGTTCGTTCTGTTGTGTGTTGCATCAGCGATTATTTTCTTACTGAAATAAAGCTTTCCTATATTTTACATGGGGGAATTATGGCAAACACAGAAGCCTTTCGCTTTGCTGAAATAGCGCTGGGAAACCGGGCCAATGCACTCAACAAGCTATCAGCAATACGACACCAGCATTGGGGCAATAATGATAAAGGGTTGGGTGAGTTTATTTCAGTCATGCGCGACAAGTGGGAGTGGCCCAATAATTTCCCGTTTAACCAACAGGTTCTGACGGCTATTTTTAATCTGGCTAATATTCCCGAAGAGCGACACGATATTAGCTTTAATGATTTTACGCTTGATGAGAAAGAATCATTAGTACGAACCATTAATCATTTAAAAGTCGTGGCAAGTTTATTTCCAGAACGGCTACCTATGCCACGTTAATTGATGATTAATTTTTAATGGCGTAAACCCGCCCGGCCTTTTATTACCTAAATAAAGGAAAATCAAAATGAAAAATATCGAAAAGAGAAATATAAAAGTAGGTGGAACAGTTCCAAAATATAAAGAAAGCACTTTATTGGAATTGCTCAACGCCGCACGCACAGACGAGCGGCAATGCTGCGCGGCTCGCTTCTCTGCCCGTCTTGTCAAACTCTCAACACGCATTCTTAAGCATAAGCTTGATTATGCTGATACTTCTCTCTTGTTAACCAGCGAAGCGCAAGAAATAGAACGTCAGGCGGAGGAATTGAACAATGCCTGATTTCATGGATTTAATTCAACAACGGCAAGCAGAAGCACTGGACCGGCAGATAAGAGGTATTACTGACCGCCAAATCGGTATCTCTGTTTTTAAGTGTGACGACTGCGGCAGTGCTATTTCAGAAGAACGCAGAAGAGCCATTACCGGAGTGACTCGCTGTATGACATGCCAGTCAATTCTTGAGCTTAAAAATAAACACTACGCAGGTGGGTGCTGATGAGCACAGCTTATTACAACGAGATAGATCCATTTGCTGCGCAGTGGCTCAGGAATTTAATTGCGGCTGGTCATATAGCGCCGGGCGATGTTGATGAACGCTCAATAGAGGATGTTAAACCAAATGATTTGCAGGGATTCACTCAGTGTCACTTTTTTGCCGGGATCGGAGTCTGGAGTTATGCCCTCCGGCGTGCAGGATGGCCGGACGACAAACAAGTCTGGACAGGTTCGTGTCCTTGTCAACCTTTCAGCAGCGCAGGCAAAAAAGAAGGGGTTGCTGATGAGCGGCACCTCTGGCCGGCCTTTTTTCATCTCATCAGCCAGTGCAGACCTGGCGTTGTGTTTGGTGAGCAGGTTGCAAGTAAAAACGGCCTTGCTTGGTTCGACATTGTACAAGCTGACTTGGAAACAGAGAATTACGCCAGCGCAGCGGTCGATCTCTGCGCTGCGAGCGTCGGCGCGGCGCACATCAGGCAACGGCTGTTTTTCTGCGCTACCAACACCAATGGCACGCGATTACCGCGGGCGTATGAGCATGAAAAACCTAGAGAAGCGGAAATTACATCGGCGTGGAGTGAATTTACAAGAATTCATGCAACGGCAGATTGGAAGACCTGGTTATCTCAATCCGGAAATCCCGCGCTTGTTGATGGGTCTGCCGGCCGAGTGGGACGAACACGCGCCTACGGCAATGCGATTTGTGCGCCCGTCGCGCAAGTATTCATAAGATCATATATAGAGTGTTACTCAAATGAATAAAACCATTCTGAAATGGGCTGGCTCAAAAGTCCGCGTCATGAATAAGTTATTACCGCATTTGCCAGCCGGAAAACGGCTGGTAGAGCCATTTGCGGGTTCATGCTCGGTAATGATGAATACCGATTATGACGAATATTTGATTGCTGATATTAATTCAGACCTGATTAATATGTATCAGCAAATTAAAAATGATGTTGAGTTATTTTTAGAGCTCTCACGAGACTTTTTTAAGTTTTATAATAATGAGCATGGATTTTATCTTGTGAGAGACAAGTTTAACTCAGAATTGCCAGAATGTCGTTCCCCGCTTATTCGCGCGGTCTGGTTTTTATACCTGAATCGTCATTGCTTCAATGGCTTATGCAGATATAACAAAAGTGGTCATTTTAATGCGACATTTGGTAAATACAAATCGGTGTATTTTCCAGAAAATGAAATTCGCGCATTTGCTGAAAAAGCGCAGCGAGCAACGTTTATTTGCACTGATTGGAAAGAGACATTGCAGCTTGTCAAAGCTGATGATGTTGTCTATTGCGATCCGCCCTATTTTGATAAATTCACTAGGTACTACGGTAATCATTTCAGCGTTAGTGAACAGCATGAATTGACTGATGCGTTAATCATATTACATAACGAATCGGGTAATTCTATTGTTGTATCAAACAGCGTGGAGGCAAAAAGTATTTATAAAAGTTTTGATATTACAGAAATTACAGCTCAACGTTCTATTGCCGCATCAGGCAATAGCAGAAAGCCCGCGACAGAGATTATTGCTATTTTGCGGTGCGCTAATGTCTGAAACTGAAACTCAATGGGCCTTTCCGTGGAATGAACCTCGCCCGGCGATAGCGTCACCTTATATTGATATTGATAATGTTTTGTCATCAAAGGGTGAAATGACGTCCGGGCATCCACATGTGAAAAAGTATCTCACCCGCTTAATCGAGCGGGATTTACTGCACAGCCAGGTCTTAACGCCCGCTCAACAAGAATCTCGCCGCCGATTTGCTTTGCAAGAGAAACAGGCTTATGAAGAAAGCCGCCACTCGTGGCAGGAAACTGCCGCGGGTGTTGAGTCTTACTTAAACGAACAGCCGCATTTTATTAAATCGTATTTTCAGAAAAAAATAATCTGGCTGCGAAAAAATCGCGGTATTAAACACAGCAATGCATTTTTATTGGGAACAGTTAAGAGTGCATTGCTGCGTTTAGATACGGTCAGAGAAAAGCAAGGCGTCAAGCCTTACTGTGAACTCGCTGCTTATTACCAGGGCGTTTATCGCCATTTGGCAGAAATGAACAAGCGTCGGGTTAAGTCACTTGCAAACGAAATCGCGGCCCGCGTCAATGAAATGTTTTGCACTGAAACAGAAAATGAAAAGGGTGAAACTAACGATATATCTAAAGCTGATCTGTTGCTTGTATACCGTAATTTGGCCGCCGAAGTTTATTCCCTGCAAATTATCCCACCCGGCTGGTCACAGCTGAAGTCCGATCCCTGCAAACAGGATGACGCCATAGATTTAACACCGGCTTTTTCAGCTATCTTAAGAATGATTAATCCGGAGTGGTGGGAGCGTCAATTGTGGCGACTGCGTTGTGACTGGCGAGAAAGTCAGTTACGCGCCGCAAATCAGGTGAACAAAAAGGCCCATCCCTACTTAAGTTACGAAGCGGTATCAGACTGGCAGGAACAACGTCGCCGCAATACCGAGTTCTTTAAAGCGCATGATTTGGTTGATGAAGACGGTAACGTGGTTTCATTAGAAAGCATGGTTTATGCCAGTATCAGTAATCCGGTTTTGCGTCGGCACGAATTGATGACACGAATGCAAGGCATTGAGTTTGTCGCGCAGGAACGTGGAGACGTCGGTGTTTTTTATACGATCACTTGCCCGTCCAAGTATCACGCCAACAATCACAGCGGCCATGCTAACCCCAAATGGAACCATTCAACGCCCGTTCAGGCTCAACATTATTTACGCAAAGTGTGGGCCAATATTGGTTCAAAACTGGATCGTGACGGGCTGAGGGTTTACGGTTTTCGAGTTGTAGAACCTCACCATGACAGCACCCCGCATTGGCATTTATTGCTGTTTATGCGCCCGGATGAGCGTAAAGCCATCACGGATATTATGCGCAGCTATGCCATTAAAGAAGACCGGCAAGAACTGGGTAAACGCACAAGCGCCCGGTTTACGGCCAAAAAACTTGATCCGAAAAAAGGCAGCGCTACCGCTTACGTGGCTAAGTACATTTCGAAAAATATCGACGGTTACGCACTGGATGGCGAGCGTGACAAAGAAACGGGTAAGCCACTAAAAGAGACGGCCAAATTCGCGATGGCGTGGGCGTCACGTTATCGCATTCGTCAGTACCAGGCTATCGGTACGCCGCCTATCACTGTCTGGCGTGAACTGAGAAAACTCAGCAATCAATTGACGTCAGTATTGAAAATTTCGGGCGAGTTTAAGCGCGGGCAGGCACTGTTAAGCGATCCGCTGATGGATGCTGTCACGGCGGCCGCTGATGTCGGATGCTTTGCTTCGTACATCATGAAACAAGGCGGCGTGCTAATCCCGCGTAAAGATTACGCGGTTCATCTTGCGTATCAGCAAAATGATGAACCCAACGCTTATGGTGAAAACGTCGATAAGATTTATGGTATTTATTCGCCACGGTTGGGCGAAGATTCACGCGTATGTACCCGGGTTACAAAATGGAAAATTGTTTCTAAGAAGAATATTAATCACAACGCCGACGCTGATTCGGGTTCAGTGGGTTTGTCTTTTGGGTCTTTGTCTTTTAGCGGCCCCGCCGCCCCTTGGAGTTCTGTCAATAACTCTCCGGTGGTTCAAAATTCAAGCAAAATTAAGCGAGAAATTGACAGACATTACGATGATTTATTGGTGAATGAATTTCATCAAAACTACCCGATGATGCATTTTGATGAAAAAGTGAAGCGGATTTATGAGTCGGCAGCACTCAATAACATCGAAATGGACGATTTTTTAGCCCGCTCATTACTTGATGGAGGAAATATTATCGTCAATGACGAACATTATTGCTTATCTATGTTTGGTTATTTGCAGAAAGAAACCAAGCAACATAGAAAAAGCGTAAAAGCAATCATGAATAGGTTAAATGATAAATTGGGTAGCAATATCAATCTTAACGATATCTTTCATGATCCTAAGGGACATCACTCTGCCATGTTAAAAAACATTGGTCACGGTGCGTTGTTGTAAATTACTTAACATAATGATTATGACCGTAAAAATTGACCAAATTAGCCCATTTGCTACGGGCTGTTTTTTGCATTAAACGGTGAATAAGTTATGCTTAAAGAAGCAAAAAAGACGTTAACGAGCTAAAATGAACTTAACTGTCTTGTTGTTGTCTAATGTCATATAAGCTCTATTGAGTTGTGTACGTATATGATTTATTTGAAAATAGGAGGTAATTATTATGTCATTTGCATTAGATCCGACAGAACGCCTCGCCCGGGTTCTGAAAGAAAATAAGAAAAAATTTGCGGTAAGTAAAGATGGCTATGTCTCTATTGACTTGAATAATAAAGAAGTGATTTCTGAGATAAAGCAACGGTTTGAAAAGTTTGAAGAAATGGAACACAGTTTTGTACAGGGCGGTAAATGAACACGATACTTATCGCAATCATACTTATTAGTGGTTACATTTACGTCAATTTATCATTATCAGCAAGATATAAATATAAGCGTTCCGAGGGTTGGGACGCTTATTTTTTTGTCGCCACGTGGGGTGTCGTGTTTGTTTTTGGGGCCTGGCTCCTTTGCTCATTTCTGAGCGTAACTGGCTTGTTTCACTGGCTGGTCAATTCAATACTGCATTGTTTGGGTTGGAAAGCCGATATTTTCCAGCAATTTTTTCCGATTTCTTTCGAAAAAAACAATAATCATCTTAAGGAGTTAAAGGTTACGGTCTGGGGATTGGTATCGATTGGCCTTGCAAGTCTCTTCGGATATCTGAGCAAGCGTAAAACAGAAAAAGGTGATCGTCGGTTCGACGCGTTGGCTCGCGCCGTGGGGAACAACCCTGTTGAGAATATGTTGATGGAAGCTTCTGTCAGGCAATTTCCGGTTATTGTCACTTTAAGTTCAAGAAAATTCTATGTCGGGATTGTATCATGTCCGGCTTTTGAACATGGCGATTGTCATCATATAGAGTTGTTACCACTGTGGAGCGGTTATCGTGATAAAGACACACTAACGATCAACATAACAACTAACTATCGTCGCCATTATATTGAGAGTATCGGCGGGCTTGCGTTAAGTGATTTTCGAACGCTTATCGATAAAAGTGTAATAGAATCAATATCTTTTTTTGATCCTCACACTTACTCTATTTTTAAACAGCACGAAGAATATGACAAGCAAGCATGTAAATCACTCGATCACAACTTTCAGCCGCGAAAATAGTCACCGCATAGCATAAATAGAGAGATAAATTAGGTTGCAATCGCAGCCTTTTATTTTCTTGATTACCGCTTAATATTCTTAAATTTATCTCACAAATTCCTTGCACAAATCTGCATAATTTTGCACAATAATCACCACTCCAGCGATCCCTTCCCGCACCAATCCCAGCAAGACTTCATCCCCTCCGCACAATTGCACAAAAACGCCCCCTTTTTGCGTGCGGGCGAGGCGGGGGACAGCTCGCGCGTTGAGGGGCGCTAAAGAGATGTTGTTCATTACTACCGCTTTGAGCCTAGCTGACGCGCTGAGCGTTGATTTCACGGTGGGTATTTGTTCGGGGTATTTAAAAGAAAGGCGCTTCACATAGAAGCGCTGAGGGTGTTTGGTGGGATGGATTAATCTGTTTGAGCCAAGGCGTAAGGGTTGAAGCGAAGCACTTCGATGCCTAACCACTCGTTAAGCTGTTTCATTCTTTCCATAATTGGATACAGTTCGTTGATAGCAAAGACTTTTGCGACTTTCTCAATATCGCCGAAGCCACCCACATTATCAGGCTTCCCTCCCATTAGTTGATAGGGAACGCGGTGTGCATCAAGCATATCGCCGCGCGTAACCTCTTTGATGCCGGTAAACTCGTCTTTAGCCGCAATTTGGCTGAATGGGAGGATTTGCAGACCATCCTTTTTCCCGCCCGCCGCGTAGACAAACAGGTTCTTGAACGCGCCCCCGCCGCGCGCGTTTCTCAATGACTGTTTTAATTTTTCAACGTCTTTACTGTTAGCAATGGGATCGGTCAAATAAACAATGACACCGGCGTGACTCCCGTTAATGTAATAGTTGCGGCGAAACAGGGTGGCTTCCCCATTCAGCATCGCCGAATGCAATACAGCCATGTATTCCGGGGTGCCATAAATTTCTTGATGAATGCTGCGTGATCGGAGGTGAAACACAGAGCCCGGCTGAAAAGCATGGTCTTCCGCATAGTACGTGACAAACCAGTATTGATCCAAGTCTTCACCACGCCGTGTGTATTTAGCCAGCGAATGTTTAAGCGCAAGCGGCTGTCCGAGCCGATTCTTTATCAGCTCTAAGTAGGCATTGCCGAAGACCAAAAAATCAAAAATAAATGCTTCGGTATCTTCCCGTTTCAACAACGGGTGAGGCTCAACACAGCCCATGATCACATTACGTTTAAACATGATTGGCGACTGGTGATGTACTGCAATATCAAACATGCGCGCCAGTCCATAGGGATCAATTGGCGGTTCATAGTAGCGGCCATTTTTTGCGCATTCCATACAATCCAGCAAGTCGCACTGACTGGTGACGGGTGAAGCATCGCCAAACGAGAACGATTCTACCCCCTTAATGGCGGTTGTTTGCTCCGCCGTGGATCGGGTGCGGTGATTATTGCGCTTGCGACTCATTAAGTTAATACTCCTCCACAAAGCTATCATCAATGCCCCCGGCGTCGCTGCCGAGTGGCTCGTTAAGCAGGGCGTGCATACAGGCCCAGGCGAGATCGCCGTGGTTGCTGCCATTGGTACGGTCAGATTCATAAGAAACTTGACCGCCCGGGGTGATAAATTTACGTACCGTCATAAATGAGCGGACCAGCTCCTGACCGAATCCGGCGTCATACTCCAGCCGGCCCGCGCGGATTACTAGCTGTGCTTTCATGACTAGCGCCCGCTTAAGGGCCGGGGTATAGATGTGTTTCTCTGCTGCGGGGAAAAACTTGATGACTAACTGATGAACCGCGTCACCCACGCCGGTTGCATCAATGCCGATATGCTGCACGTTGTAACGTGTGGTTAGCGCCTTGATCACGTCGGCTTGTTCTTCAAACTCCATCCCCCGTAGTTGAATAGTTTCAACCACCCGAAATTTACCGCCTGGCACTGCTGGCGGTGCAACAACGGTTAATCCTGCGCTGTCGCCATTGCCGCCACCGCCATTTGGATCATAGCCAACCCATACCGGGCGATTGCCCAGCGGTCGCGGCGCGTAAGGGTTCCAGTCTGCCCAGACATCCTGGTTATACCCATCTACACCACTGTTGATTAGAGCGTTGTAGTTGAACGCACGCTCGCCTTTGGCTACAAACCGGCAGCGGTACAGGTTTTCATAATCTTCCGGGCTATTTTCGTCTTTGATTTCATCAGGATCGATAAGATTGAAGCCTTGGGCGATAGCGTCGTCAATGGTGACAATCTGACGCCACATTCTATCCCCGCACAACTTGCCCTGTTTTAATGCTTCGTGAGTGGTATTAAACTCAACACGCTGATCTTTCGGACGCGATTTGTTGTAAAAGTCCCCGGTCCAGAACGGGTAGGCTTCATGTTCTTCGCTTGATGGGGTAGAGAAATAAGTACGGCGTAGCCCAATATGCGATGCCATACCCGCCGCTACTTTGCGTAAATTTAGAAAATTAGATACCCAAAAAGCTTCATCAAAATACAAGTTGCCCGTGTAGGATTGGGCAGTCGCCGCCGATGTGCCCAAGAAGTACAGCACTGCGCCATTGCTCAAGATAATGGTATCGCCGCCTTTCAGCTCGACCCCAATTTGACGCGCCAGGAATTGAATAAAGCGCTTAAAGGTCATTGCTTGTGCTCGGCTGGCGGAAAGGAATATCTGATTCGTGCCGGTTTCCAATGCATCAAGCAGCGCCTCCCGCGCAAAGTACCAACTCGCACCGATTTGACGACTTTTCAAGATAAAACGGTTACGCTGCCGGCGCTGCCTATACCAGCCATGTTGATGTTCATACAACGAATCAAGCACCAGTGCCCGCAACTCAGCGATCTGCTCTGGCGTGAAGTGGTTTTTGGGCGTTTTCTTCTGTGTCGCTTTTTCCTGAGTCTTTTTCTCATCATGCGAAAAGCGATCAAGCTGACGACCAAGAATATCAATCACTTTTGCATCATGCGCGGTAATATCCGCCCCTTTCTCAACAATGCGCAAATACTGCACGTCAAGACGTTCTTTTATACGCTGCAACGGTGGGGTTTTGTCCCATTCATCACGCCGGCGCCAGGAATAGAGCGTGTTCGCGTTCACTCCCAGCCGGCAGGCAATCTGAGGAATGCTATAAGCTTGCCAATACAGGCTTTTTGCTTCGTCGCGGGTGTCGATAATCTGTTTCATAAACACAAGGCTATCGCGCCCGCGCGTATCGGAATATCAGTGTGGATTGTCGCAAGTGCGCGACAGAGGGAAGGTTTTGCCAGCCCCGCCGCAAGTGTTGATCATAGGGGTATCAGGTAAACACCCTATTTACACACCGGAGCATTAACTATGCCGAAGTCAAAATTTTTTCGGGTAGCCGTTGAAGGCGGTACAACAGACGGACGGGAGCTAAAACGCCAGGATATTATTGATATGGCGGAAACTTACGATCCCGCCGTGTACGGTGCCCGCGTCAATATTGAGCACATTAAATCTATGCTCCCGGATGGACCCTTTAAAATTCAAGGTGATGTGACCGCCGCGCGTTACAGCGAGATAACAGATGGGCCACTCAAGGGAAAACTGGCGTTAGAGGTCCAAATCGATCCGACTGCCGAGCTGGTTGACACTAATCGCGCACGGCAAAAAGTTTACTCTTCTGTCGAAATGCATCCGGCCCTACCGGCAACCGGTCGCCCTTATCTTTGCGGCCTGGCCGTAACAGATAATCCGGCCAGCCTGGGCACTGAAATGCTGAAATTTTGCAGTCAGCAGCCAGTCAATCCTTACGCATCACGCAAGAGTTTTCCGGAAGCGCTTTTCTCTGCCGTAGAAGAAACTTTTATCGAATTTGAAGGACAAGCTGTACAGCAAAGCGAAAATGGTAAAGCGTTTTTCTCCCGTATCACTGAGCTGTTAACGGGCAGCAGTAAGCGCTTTAGTCAGGAAACCGGAGAACTGCGCGATGCAGTGACGCTGATTGCTGAGACTCAGCGCGATACGCTGAACAAGCTGGAAAAATACCAAGCCCTTGAGTGTGACCACCGGAAGTTGATCCAGGATTTCGGCAAGCTACAGAGCGATTTCACTGCGCTGCAAACCCAACTCGAAACGCAACCGAACAACTACAGCCAGCGGCCAACGGCTATTGGTCACTCCGGTAAACCTACTGGTGACTTAGCAGATTGCTAACAACGCGATAATCAATAAGCAGGAAACAAACATGAGAAACGAAACCCGCGAGAAATGGGATCAGTATATTGAACGCCAGGCGGAGTTAAATGGTATTACTCCCGCCGCCGTCACCAAGCATTTCAGCATTGAGCCGTCTGTCGCGCAAAGACTGGAAGATAATGCGCAGCAATCGAGCGATTTTCTTCAAAAAATCAACATTGTGGGTGTACCGGAGCAAGAAGGCGAAAAAATCGGTCTGGGTATCAATGGCCCGTTGGCATCAACCAACGACTCAACCAGCGACCGCCGCGAGCCGCGCTCGGTGCATACACTTGAAAATAATGGCTATCGCTGTGAAAAAACCAACACGGACACGTTTATCAGCTATCCAAAGTTAGACATGTGGTCAAAGTTCAGGGATTTTCAAGCACGCATCACTAATCAAATCATCCGCCGCCGTGCGCTCGATCGTATTGCAGTCGGTTTTAACGGCACTCATCGCGCCGCTAAATCAGATTTGAAAACAAACCCGCTTTTGCAGGATGTTAATATTGGCTGGCTTGAGCAGTATCGCAAAAATGCGCCGCAACGTGTCATGAAGAATGTCACTGTCACCAGTCGTGACGATGAAAATAAAATTATCGCAAAAGGTGACTACGGTAACTTGGATTCATTGGGCTTCGACGCCGCTAATAGTTTATTGGATGAGTGGCACAAGGGATCGTCTGAATTGGTTGTTATTTGTGGTCGCACTATTGTCACAAGTAAAGAGTTTGCGATCATCAATGCCATTAGCGCAGAGAACCCTAACTCAGAAGCCCTAGCCGGTAAGCTGTTGATTGCTAATAAATCGATCGCCAACATGCCGACGTATATTGCCCCGTTCTTTCCTGACGGAACGATGTTTATTACGCCATTTAGCAACCTGTCAATATATTGGCATGATGGAAAGCATCGCCGAATGATTAAAGAAGAGCCGGAGCTAAACCGTGTCGCAACTTACGAATCATCAAACGACGCGTATGTTATTGAAGATTATGGCTTTGGTTGCGTGATTGAAGGTATCACATTTGCGAAATCTGCGGGCCCGGGCGCATAAGTTAGGCGGCCCGATATTTGATATTTTGTGGGGTAATATCATGCTGACACCAGCACAGAGACATTTTCAAAACGTGATGGCCCAACGACGCGGCACACAGGCTAACGCCAGTGATTTTACTGCTTATGAACAGATGTTGCACCGGCTGCGGCTTGACAAAGTGAAACTGAAAAGCATTCAGTCGAAAACAGTGAAAGCCGCCGTCAAACAAAGTCTGATTGGCAGTTACCAAGGCTGGATTGACGGTGTATTGAGTGCAGACACCGGCCAATCCGATGACGTGATTACGACTTTGATGATATGGAATATTGATGCCGGCAACCTTGATGATGCCTTGCGTATTGCTGAGTATGTTCTGCGCCATAAGTTGAATATGCCAGATAAGTTCGAGCGAACTCCCGCTACAGCTTTGGTTGATGAAATTTGCGATCCGGTACTGGTTGCATTCAACCGTGATCCGCGTATCGCACCGATTGACGTCTCATTGCTATTGCGCCTTGATGCCATGACCAACGCGGAAGATATGCCGGACCCGGTACGCGCTAAACTGTTTAAAGCGATCGGCTACAGCCTGCGCCTTGACTCACAGGCGCTGGGATCAGCCCTCGCTTATCTTCAGCAGGCGATCACGTTGTTTGGCAAAATCGGCGTTAAACGCGACATTGAACTGCTACAACGCGCCATCAAGAGTACGCAAGAGCCGGACACAAATAATGATAACTCAGAGTCCGCGACTGAGCTCGTTGCCGCTATCGCGCAGGAACAGCAGGAGGCAGTCGCCTCATCGCCGGAAAGCGCTGCCACTACACGCCGTACCGGCGTTAAAAAAACTGCCGCTGCACCTAGACCGCGAGCAACCCGTCAGACTAAAACCAGTGCTGGCAAGAAAACTGCGCAGTAACAGAATGTGCCCCGCGCACCAGGCGGCATAGCATAGCCGGATGGTTTCTCTGTTTCGTCTATGCTGTCCACCGCCTGCCTTATGAGGAGTGAGTTGCATGACTGGCTTAAGAGCCCCGAAGGAAATTACCCCGACTTCCGCCCCCCAGGAAGACATCAACGATGGCGGGTCTGTAGTCACCTCCGGGGCATTCTGGCCGGATATCAAGCTCGCAGATTTGCGCCGGGCTATGCGCTTGGACGGTACCGTGACAACTGACCGGCTGATGCACGCCGCTTCTGAGGCAGCACTCAATGCTAACAGCCAGCTTGACGCCTGGCGCGAAAAGCAGGAAGCCGATGGGTTTATTTCGCTGATGACGGTGCCGGCCCCGGCAATTAATGGTACCACTGCGTTAGTCTTTCGTTATCACCGCGCCGTGTATTGCTTTGCTAAAGCGTTGCTGACTGAGGGTTATCGTGACATTGATACGACGCGCCAAGGTGAAAAGCACGCTCAGGCGCTCAGTACGCAAATAGATGATTTGTGGCGCGATGGGCAACACGCTATTCGAGATATTTTGGGACGTCATCGCATGATAGCGGAGTTGGTTTAATGGAAGTGAAAGCGCTCCAGGGTGACACGGTTGATCTGATTTGCCAGCGCTATTACGGACGTACTCAAGGTGTTGTTGAAACTGTATTAAGCGCTAATAACGCTATTTGCAACACGACGTTACTGTCTGCCGGTCAGCTTGTTATCTTACCCGATTTTGCACCACAGGCACACGACACTATCGTTCAATTGTGGGATTAAATTAAGCACACCGGGCTGTACAACTTAGGGAGCCTGTTTAAGGAAAGGATGATACATGAAAAATCAGCCTGACATCTTTTTTCAGTTATGGGAGTGGCTGCTATCAGTTAGAGAACAAGGTATAGGGGCCGCACTGGCCGCCGCAATGGCTTATCTCAGAGGTCGATATAACGGCGGTAAATTCTGGACAACCATTATGGACGCCATTATGTGTGCCATGATCGCCTGGTTTATCCGTGATGTGCTGGATTTCTTTGGTATGAGCACGGATTTGGCTTACATCGGCAGCGTCATTATTGGTTACCTTGGTACCGACTTTTTCGGCCAATTAATGCGCGGAACGTTAAATAATAAAGCGGGGATAAAAGAATGAGTATGACCAGAGGAATTCGAAATAATAATCCCGGTAATATCGAATATAACCGTTTCAATGACTGGCGAGGGCAATTGCAATATAACCCACTGATTGAAGATAGATTTTGTCGATTTGAAACCCCGGAATATGGCATTCGGGCATTGATTAAAATTATTCAGAATTACAATCGCAAATATGGAATCAATACAGTCAACGGCATTATTTCACGATGGGCACCCTCTAGTGAAAATAATACCGATGCTTATATAAGTCGGGTTTGTAAAGATACAGGAATGACCCGCGGTCAGGTTGTTGATGTATTTAATCAAGTATTCATGGCAAAACTGATTAAATCCATTATTAACATGGAAAACGGTAGTCAGCCTTATAGCCCTGCGGTTATTGATAAAGCCTTTTCCCTTTTGTAGGGCGATATGATGAAGTTTAACTCTCATGGTTACACAGTGATTGCGCTGGCGCTTGTCTGTCTTATTGCTTATTACTATCGAAGTCAATATACAGACCAGCTTAATACAAGCCTCAGGCTGCAAAACGAGTTGCTGGAACAACAGAATGAAATCGTTAATCAGCAGGAGAAAATAAAGCGCCTGTCTGAGCTAGATAATCAAAATGTAAAGGAGCTTGCTCATGCGAAATCTGAAATTGATGCTCTTCACAATGATGTTGCCGCTGGTCGTCGCCGGTTGCGTATCACGGCCACCTGTCATCAAGGCAAAACCGATTCCTCCGGCAGCATGGGCCATGCAGGAACCCCACGACTTAACCCGGCAACTGAGCAAGATTATTTCGATTTCCGAAGAATGATTGTTGAGAACGAGCAACAAATAAAATACTTGCAAGAATATATCAAAACCCAGTGCCAGTAATGGGGGAAAATATGCTGAAAACAAAACTGATGAGAGACATCATCACAAAACACAATCCCTTTTTTATTCAAAATCCAGACAGATTGGAAGTGTATGTTACTGAGGGGAATCTGATAGCCACCGGAACGACTTCACCGTCATTTTTGTATCAGTATAAGTTGCATGTGCTGGCACTTGATTACCCTCATTCTCTCGATAGTCTCAGTATTCCGGTTCTTGAGTGGGCGCGTCGGCATCAACCTGACTTGTTGTTTAATCCCAATCAACGTACAGATGGCATTAAATTTGACGCCGATATCTTAAGTGAGGGTACCGCAGATATTTTATTTGTATTACGAACAACTGAACGTGTCATTGTTCAAACAGAAAACGAACAATTGACAGCACAACATCTTGATGAACCCCCTTATCCCTCCGCCAGTCTTAAAAATCCTTGGGACATACTGATGAATGGGAACGTACAGCAATGACGAAAAATAATTCACTGTTCGTTGCGCTTGATAATGAACTGCAAAAATTAATCAGCACAACAAAACCGGCATACCGTCGTAGGCTGGCTAACAAGCTGGCAAAAGCGATCCGCGCTGACCAGCAAAAGCGTATCCGTAGTCAAAAAAATGCGGATGGTACCGCTTATGAGCCACGCCGCCGCCGTGTATTGCGCTCGCAGAAAGGGATTAAATTTTTGTACCAAGGGGATGTGCGCACGCTGAAAAACTGGCGGGCAACCCGTGGCCGGCGTGGACGCATGATTACCGGCTTTGATGAAGAACGTAACGCAGTACGCTCATTTTATCGCAGCGGCATAGAGCGTTATCTGGAGATCAATCACAGTGAAGTGAAAAAAACATCAAGTCGCCGTGATCCGATGTTCCGGCGATTGAGAACCGCCCGTTTTCTTAAGTCAAGTGCATCATCAGCCGCCGCTGTTGTCGGCTTTCAGGGCCGAGCTGCGGCGATTGCCAGGCAACATCAGTACGGTTTGGAAGGCAGTATTAACGCGCTGGCAGAAACGAAGTATCCGCAGCGTCAATTATTGGGTCTCACACCATATGAACGGTTACAACTGATTGAATTAATTTATCATGACTTAGTGGGGTAGTTATGACATTAGCCGAATTACACCGACTATTAACAAATATTATCCGCGTCGGTTTGGTCACGGATGTTGATCTCATTGGTCATCGTTGCAGAGTACAAACCGGCGACTTAAAAACGGACTGGTTGCCCTGGCTGACACTACGTGCAGGTCATTCTCGTACATGGTGGGCACCCAGTGTTGGCGAACAGGTTTTATTGCTTGCCATTGGTGGAGAGTTGACTACTGCTTTTGTCTTACCGGCTGTTTATTCTGATCAGTTTCCAGCGCCATCCGTTTCTACCGAAGCTGTTCATATTGCTTTCCCTGATGGGGCGGTAATGGAATATGAACCCGCGATCAGCGCCTTACAAGTAACCGGTATTAAAACCGCAACAGTGAATGCTTCCAGTTCTGTTCACGTCACTGCGCCAGAAATTACTTGTACCGCAAGCAGTCAAATTACACTTGATACGCCTCACGTCATTTGTACCCACTTACTGACAACAGCCGGTTTAGTCGTACAAAAAGGCGGGAAAATGACTGGAAATATTGAACATAGCGGCGGGCAATTTAGCTCTAATGGTGTGATTGTAGATTCCCATAAGCACACTGGCGTCAGATCAGGCGGTGACACATCAGGGGGGCCGGTATGAAGTATCTGGGTATGAACAAACAAACAGGCCGCAGCATGACAGATATTGAACACGTTCGTCAGAGCATCACCGATATTTTGATGACGGCTATCGGTGCTCGCGTTATGCGCCGTGAATACGGTTCATTGCTACCAGCGTTGATTGATCAGCCGCAGAATCCGGCTTTGCGTCTAAAAATTATGAGTGCTTGTTATATGGCAATCATGCGTTGGGAACCCCGCGTGCGACTGACAACAATTACATTTCAGCGTACAGAAGCGGGAGAAATGCACGTTGAGATAACCGGCGTTCATATTAATGGCAATGATTTAGCGATAGCTATTCCTGTGAGGTAAAACAATGCCGACCATTGACTTGAGTCAATTGCCGCCACCTGATGTGGTTGAGCCACTGGATTATGAAAGCCTATTGGCTGAACGTAAAGCCAAATTAATATCTCTTTATCCCGAAGAGCAGCGTGCAGCAATCACTCGTACGCTTGAGTTGGAATCTGAGCCAATTGTGAAATTACTACAAGAGAATGCTTATCGGGAATTGTTGCTACGTCAACGCGTGAATGAAGCCGCCCGCGCGGTAATGGTAGCCTATGCAACGGGTAGCGATTTAGATCAGTTGGGCGCGAATAACAATGTCACGCGCCTCGTATTGCAACATGCCGATAATGACGCCGTTCCGCCCATCCCCGCTGTCATGGAATCCGATAACGATTTCCGGGTACGCATTCCGCAGGCGTTCGAGGGGTTAAGCGTCGCCGGGCCTGTTGCGTCTTATGAATATCATGCCCGTAGCGCCGATGGCCGTGTTGCTGATGCATCGGCTATCAGTCCGTCACCTGCCAATGTCACTGTGACTATTATGTCGCGGGAAAATAATGGTGTTGCTTCACAAGATTTACTGGATAAAGTCGCCGCAGCACTGAATGACGAGAATGTTCGCCCCGTTGCTGACCGACTGGTCGTTCAATCAGCTAAAGTTGTTGAATATCAGATTGACGCCGTGCTCTATCTCTATCCTACGCCGGAGTCTGAACCAATTCGCATCGCGGCCGAGCAGCAAATGAAACGCTATACAGAAACCCAACATCGACTGGGGCGTGATATTCGGTTATCTGCCATCTATGCCGCGTTGCATGTTGAAGGGGTGCAACGTGTGGAATTGAAATCACCCACTCATGATGTTGTTTTAGATAAAACCCAGGTGTCATTTTGTACTGACGCAAAACTAAATGTTGGGGGTTCTGATGAATGACCGCCTGTTACCAATAGGTTCTACGGTTTTGGAGATGGCGGCGGCTAGTGCGTGCTCACAATTGCAAAATGTTCCGGTACCACTACGTCAACTCTGGGATCCTGATACTTGCCCGGTGGAGTTATTGCCTTATCTCGCGTGGGCATGGTCAGTTGATCGCTGGGATATGGACTGGCCGGAGAGTACTAAACGCGAGTCAATCAAGGCGTCGATGTTTGTTCATAAGCACAAGGGAACAATAGGTGCTATCCGCCGTGTGGTGGAGCCATTCGGTTATCTCATTCGTGTTACCGAATGGTGGCAAACCAATGATGAGCCCGGCACGTTCCGTCTGGATATTGGCGTACTAGAAACTGGCATTACTGAGGAAACTTATCAAGAGCTTGAGCGGTTGATTTTTGATGCTAAACCCGCTTCACGGCATCTGGCGGGAATGTCTATCCAGTTAGAAACCAAAGGAGTGACTTGTTGCGCGGTCACTACTTACAGCGGTGACACATTAACAGTTTATCCCTATTTACTAAAAGAAGTTACTGTATCCGGTGCCGCATTTACCGCCGCAGCAGTACATGTGATTGATAACGTGAGGATCGAATCATGAGTACCAAGTATTTTGCACTGTTAACACGATTGGGTGCGGATAAACTGGCGAACGCTGCCGCATTAGGTACAAAAATTGAAATTACCCACATGGCCGTGGGGGATGGTGGCGGGTATCTGCCGACACCGGATACGGCACAAGTAAAGCTGGTTAATGAGCGACGCAGGGCGGCCATTAATACATTGAGCATTGATCCTAAAAATACCAACCAAATTATTGCTGAGCAGATAATCCCCGAAAACGAGGGCGGTTGGTGGATTCGGGAAATTGGCCTGTTTGATAAAGATGGCGTGTTGGTTGCTGTTGGAAACTGCGCGGAGACGTACAAACCACAATTGCAAGAAGGTTCCGGCCGTACTCAAACCATCCGTATGATCCTGATTGTCAGTAGTGCCGATTCAGTGACGCTGAAAGTTGATCCGTCTGTGGTGCTGGCAACACGTGAGTATGTCGATAAAAACACGATTGAAGTGAAATCTTACGGCGATAATGCATTGAAAGCCCATCTTGCAGCCAGTGACCCACACAAACAATACTTATTGAAAAAAGATTTACCGCCGATCCCTAATGCTACTTTATCGCAAAAAGGTGTTACTCAGCTAAGCAGCGCGACAAATAGCAGTAGCGAAATTTATGCTGCAACCCCGAAGGCCGTTAAGGCGGCGTATGACTTGGCAAGTGTCGCGGACAATAACGCTAATGGCCGAGTGCCTGCTAGCCGTAATGTGAACGGGAAGGCGCTTTCCTCTGATATTACTTTGAATGCAAGTGATGTAGGGGCGTATACGAAAGGGGAAACCGATTCACGTGTAAATGAGGCCCAATCACTTGCGAACACAGCAAACCAGAATGCAGTCAATGCCAACACCAATGCCAACACCAAACTCTCGAAATC